>NZ_WKZK01000004.1:0-129713 GCF_009680135.1 Eubacterium sp. BIOML-A2 | reverse complement strand
TTTTGCAAAGGGGTCAGACCCCCACGCAATTCCCACACACTTCCCACAATAGAATAGTAGCATACAATTTTCCGGAGAACAAGGCTATACAATTCGCCCAATTTAGGGTAATATATAAGAAGTATAACTTATTATAATGAAGCAAGCCTTATATCTAAGTTTCCTGCATCCAGTACATTGAATAATCATTAACTTGCTGTTATTTTGGGATGTACTGACCGGAGGCTTGAGTATAAGGCCTTTATAAATATAACTTGGAGGTTTTATATGATTAAATTAGTATCCAGCGATCTAGACGGCACCCTTTTGCAGGGAGGTGCGCAGGAACTTCCCCCGCGTTCTATTGAACTGATACACAAACTAACAGAAAAAGGCATTCATTTTGTGTCAGCCAGCGGAAGGCAGTATGATAACCAACGTATCGTATTTGATAAGATTAAGGACGAGATCTCCTACATTGCCGAGAACGGCGCTCTTTGCATCCACCAGGGCAAAGTTATCTCACGTGCCTCAATCGATGACAGCCTTGCTGCCAGAATTATTGCAGAAATCAAACGGGAGAAACACTTTGAGATCGTCGCATCCCGGGAGGACGCCTGCTTTATCGAGGACAATGATCCTGCCTTTGTTAATCACATCGTAAATGTGATGCACAATACTACCAAAATCGTCGACGACATCTCAAAAATCGAAGGCCCTTTCCTGAAAATAGCAATCGGCAACATGTCAGATGGTCCTCATATCGTAGATAAATATCTCAAGCACCTGCAGGATATGTTCAGTAATGAAATCAACGTAGTAACATCGGGAAATATCTGGATCGACTTTATCACCCCGGGCGCCAACAAGGGAACCGCACTGGAAAGAATGATGGAGCTTTTCCATCTCAAACCAGAAGAATGCATGGCCTTCGGCGACCAGTATAATGACATTGAGATGCTCCAGTGCGCCGGAACCAGTTATGCCATGTCCAATGCGGCACCGGGGATCTCCTATTACTCCACTTACGTAACAGACTCCGTAGAAGAAGTACTCGAAGATCTCATAGTGGAACTTGGATGAGTGAGGGGTGGATGAGTCGAGGAGGTCCGCCAGGCAGAAGCGGGGGGCGCAATGACGGCGGGAGACACAGGGAGAGGTCCGGGAAGCAGCCCGTTTGCGGAGAAGTACTAACAAATACAAGAGAGTTCTCTCTTTTATTTGCCTACGGCAGTATTATAATCCACCTTCTCCTCTCAATACTGTCCCGCTATACCAGCCCACAGCCGCCTCTCCCGTCCGGCTCCCGTCAGATGCAAGCAGTTATTTTGATGCGCCAGCCGCAGGCCCCGGACATAGGGATGGCTGGGGCCTGCGGCGTCCCTTCCCAATCCGCCTACATCCCTAAGCCAAAACTAACGGTATCTCTTCTGCTTCTGCGCGGTTAACATAATCTTTGTTGACTTGATTGTCTGTTATGATCTTATATACATCTTTTAACGGACAGATGACGGACAAGTATCCGCCGCCGAACTTGCTGCTGTCCGCCAGTACGTATATTTTTTCCGTTGCTTTAAGGATTGCCTGTTTTACCTGCATCTGGGATGTGGCTATGGATGTGATTCCCACATCAAAATTAATTCCGTGTACGCCTATAAATGCCTTATCCACATGGAATCTGGATATGTCCTCCACGGCTTCGTCTCCTATTGTGGCCGCCAGGTTTCCCCCCACCGGTCCGCCTACCATATACAGTTCAACATGCTTTAATCCGGCCAGTTCGATACCGGACATAAGTGAATTAGTCACCACTGCTATACTTTTTTCCGGATGCTGCTTGATATGCAGCGCTAAATAGAAGCTGGTAGAAGAATCATCGATGATAATTGTGTCCCTGTCTTCAATGCACTCGTACGCACACGCTGCAATCGCTCTTTTCTTGTCCGTGTTCCGGTAAATGCTCTCTGCTGAATACTTTTTTTGAGGATTTTCTTCTATTTTAAGCGCACCTCCATGAGTGCGGATCAGAAGACCGGCCCGTTCCATGCATTTTATATCGTTCCTGATTGTTACTTCAGAACACCCCAGCTCTGCACTCAATTCATTTACACGAACCTTTCCTTTCTCTTCAAGTTCCTGCAATATTTTTCTTCTGCGTTCCTCCATATTTTTCTCCCTACGAATTTCAGAAAAGTACCCTAATCCACACACCACAATTATAAGGAAATATGACGGTTTCCTATTATCATATTTTAGCATACTTTGGAGCCCACAAGAACAGCATTTTCCAATTTTTTCCATTTTTTTAAACTTTTTTAACAAATAAAGCAAACCAACTTCCGTTATCCTCGAATTTCTTCTTCGTTTTATATGTTTGACTATATAAAGGTAACAATACTCCCCGTCATCCCACTAAAAACTGCTTTATCCATTTCTTCAAAATAATACGAAACAGATTGCTCATATACCCAAATTAACCGACTGGTTTTTCCTGCGCAGTGATCGTTATAAGAAGATTGACAGTATGATTCTACCAGGTTCCCGAACTTTATTTGAAATGCAGAAAAACACACAGTCTAATGCAGATCTTAGACTGTGTGTTTCATTCAGATTAGTTATTTATATTTTCAAATATCTTCTTCAAAGACTCCTCGTAAGGCGGTCTGGCGATACCATACTCCGTTACGATCCCGGCAATCAATTCATGGTCGGTTACATCAAAGCATGGATTATACACCTTCACGCCCTCCGGCGCCATACGGTTCTTATACCACATCTCCGTTATTTCTTCTGCGGAACGTTCTTCTATCGGTATAGCCTCTCCGGTTTGCAGCGACATATCTATTGTTGATGTGGGAGCGCATACATACAATGGAATGCCATAATATTTGGCAACCGCCGCAACCACGGAAGTTCCGATCTTATTGGCCGCATCACCGTTCGCAGCTACCCTGTCACAGCCCACGAATACGGCATCAACCCAGCCCTTCTTCATGACCGATCCCGACATATTATCACAGATCAGTGTTACATCCATCCCTGCTTCCTGCAGTTCAAAAGCCGTCAGCCGTGCGCCCTGCAGAAGTGGTCGTGTCTCGTCTGCAAAGATACGGAATCCATATCCTCTCTCCTGCCCAAGGTACATCGGCGCCGTTGCCGTACCGTATTTTACTGCAGCCAGTTTGCCTGCATTGCAGTGGGTCAGCAGCCCGTCGCCGGGCTTCACAAGAGTCAGTGCATTTTCACCGATTCTTCTGCATACCTCAATGTCTTCTTCTCTGATACGCTGCGCTTCCCGGCGAAGCAGTTCCTTCACATCTTCCACACCGCAGTCCGGACAGGCCATATGGTCTTCCACTACTGCCTCCATCCGTTCCAGCGCCCAAAAAAGATTCACCGCAGTTGGCCTGGATGTGGCCAGGTAATCCTTTGCCCGCTGAAAAGCCGCACGAAATTCCATCATATCATTCGTCTTCAGATCCTTAACCGCCAGATAAACACCTATGGCGGCCGTCACTCCGATGGCCGGAGCCCCCCTTACTTTCAGCAGGTAAATAGCCTCCCAGATGTCTTCAATATCAGTGAGGGAAAGCAGTTCGATCTTTCCGGGCAGCTGCGTCTGGTCAATAATCACCAGCGCGCCACTCTCCTCATCCAGAGATACCGTATCATATTCAAGAATTGTTTTCGCCATTAATCAATTCTCCTTTACCTTATATTATCAAAGCAGGCACACCCACTTTAATTACCTGTACAGAAAAAGGGTTATTCCCACCTTTCCTCAATATCGCCAATCATATCTACCCGCCTCTGATGGCGTCCGCCCACTTCGAAGTCCGTATCCAGCCACACTTCCACGATCATCTTCGCAAGCTCAGGCCCAATCACCCTTGCCCCGAATGCCAGAATATTGCAGTTGTTATGCATTCTGGCCATACGCGCAGTAAATGGCTCGCTGCAGACTGCCGCACGGATCCCTTTTACCTTATTCGCAGCCAGTGAAATGCCAAGCCCTGTCCCACATATCAGAATGCCCTGATCCACCTCATGATTTGCAACCGCCCGCGCGACGATCTCGCCATATTTGGGGTAATCGCAGCTCTTAGCACTATTTGTGCCGTAATCTACAACCTCATGGCCCCTTTCCTGCAAGTATTCAATAATCTCCGCTTTCATCTCCAACGCTGAATGATCGTTGCCAATACCTATTCTCATCTTTTCCACTCCTCAGTAAAATTTATAGTAACAGTCCAGACAGATCTGTGCATTTACTGCGCAGACCGTGCGAAAGCATGGCGCCACTGGCATCCAGCCCATCGCAAAGCGGTTTAAACAGCTGGATGCAGAACAATTCAGACTTGTCTGAACTGTTCAATATATAAGCCTGCTTCCTTTATCTGCAGTGGTACAGATCTGCCCCGGCAGATAAAACCGTCATTTATTTTATTGTCTACCATCAAGTCTGAAATGTCAAGTAATCTAATTTTCTTATTACTGCCCTCCGAAGAGTGTGGTTACTGTTCACCCTACGGGCGTGCACAGTAACAGCATCTGCCCATAAAAGTAGCCTACGGCGAGGGGTGCTATGCGCCAGCGGCGCATGTTAAGCACGGACCGAAGCGGAGCGGAGACCAGATGCCCCGAGACCATCACTTCATCGGCTCCGATGCCGTGCAGCGAGGTGCACGGCACGGTCTGAAAAGTAACAGAGTGTGTGCAGTAACAATCTTGCCCCAAAGATAATATTACAGAGCCAGCCGGAATATCTTCTCCACATCTTCTTTTCCAAGTTTTACAAACCCGCCAAGTGATCCGCCTCTTCCGTCACCGTAGCAGCTCTTTTCCGCCATGGCAGGGATATCTTCTTCCTTTGCGCCAAGCTCTGCGAAGGATACCGGCATCCCAATTGAACTGAGGAAGCACTTGAACGCATCAATTCCTGCAAGCGCAGTGTTCATCGGGTTTTCGAAGTCCATCTGGCATCCCCACAGCCTGACTGCAAGCTGTGCAAATCTCATCGGATTGTGTTCCACGGTATACCGCATCCACGCCGGGAATATGACTGCAAGCCCTGCACCGTGTGCACAGTCATACATTGCGCTAAGCTCATGTTCGATATCATGGCTGGCCCAGTCCTGCTGCCTTCCCACACCGCATGTATTATTATGTGCAACCATACCTGCCCACATAATGTTGGCACGCGCTTCATAATGATCCGGATCAGCAAGTACACGGGGCACTTCTTTTACCATGGTAAGAAGTACGGCCTCACAGAGCCTGTCTGTAATCTCAACCTCAGTTGAGTTTGTAAAATAGCGCTCCAAAACATGTGCCATAATATCGGTTGCACCGCAGGCTGTCTGGTAAGCCGGCAGCGTCTGCGTCAGTTCCGGGTTCAGGATGGAAAATGCCGGGCGGATTGCTTCTCCTGTAGCTCCGCGCTTGAACATGCCCTCTTCTTTCGTGATCACGGAATCAGGTGATCCCTCACTGCCGGCCGCCGCGATCGTCAGGATGGTACCCACGGGCAGCGCTCTTTCAACCGCCTTCCCCTGATAAAAGTCCCAGAAGTCGCCCTCATAAACCGCCCCTGCGGCTATCGCTTTCGCGGAGTCAATCGTACTTCCCCCGCCAACAGCCAGTATGAAATCCACGCCCTCATTTCTGCACAGATTGATGCCCTCATATACCAGTCCGCTCCTCGGATTCGGTTTCACGCCTCCAAGCTCAACATATTCAATTCCCTCTGTCTCCAGGGATACCTTCACTCTGTCCAAAAGGCCGGAACGCTTTACGCTGCCGCCGCCATAATGAATCAAAACCTTACTTCCACCAAAACGCTTTACGTAATGCCCTGTCTCCGTTTCTTTTTCTCTGCCAAACACAAAATAAGTAGGACTGTAAAATGTAAAATTTTCCATAATATTTCTCCTCCGTCTTTATTCATAATCTTCTTTCATAAATGTTATCTCAAAGCTGCCCATTGCCTCTTTCAGATGATCAGCGCTGCGCGGCCCGTACAGCGGAACACATGGAAAATCCCTGCATGTGAAGAAGCCAAGAACGACCTGCGTCACCGTTGCCTGATACTTCTCCGTGAGCATCCGGACTCTTTCTGCCAGTCTGATATTTTCCTTTGTATAGTAAGGCGAATCCAGTACGGAATCTTCACCCTTTTCGATGAAATTATGGAAAAAACCGCTGCAGATTCCCATGTATGGCATCGCCAGATTCGCAAAGTTTTCCTTATGATATTCCTGCATCTCATCATCCATATACCGAATGGTATCGTCCTCCAAAGGTATCATAAAGCGGGAACCTATATTGAACAGCACCTGGTTTGCCGCAAATCCCCGGTACCCCTTCTCCCGGCAGCAGCTGTCCGCCGCCTTCATCCGGCTGGCGCTCCAGTTCGAACAGCAATAGTATCGGATCTTTCCTTCCCTTACAAATGTCTCCATCGTCTCGATTAATTCCTCCACCGGTATGGACTCATCATCCCGATGATAAAAATACAGGTCTATATAATCCGTGTGCAGTGCCCGGAGAGACAATTCCACATCATGCCTCATATCGGCTTCCCTCATCCGGCTTTTATGAAGATCCGGTTTTGGGCAGGCCATGTCGGGATGTCCGCCCTTCGTGATCAGCACGATCCTGTTTCTCTTTCCGCTTCTCTCCAGCCAGTCTCCCAGAACCCGCTCACTTCTCCCAATCTCAGGTAACACCCAGTCGGAATACACCCGCGCAGTATCATAAAGATTGCCGCCCATATCCAAAAAAGCATCAAATATGTAATCTGCCTCCTTGCCGTCCCACTTCAGGCCGGCATTCACGCATCCCATCCCCATCGGGGATAATTCCAGATCCGTGCCCGGTATCACAATCTTCTTCATTCGCTCGCTCCTTTCCAATATTTAAGTGCCGGCAGCAATCTATCTCTTACAATTGCCCCGACACTTCTATTATAAATATTCTCTTTACTTTTGTATATACTTCTTCAACGCTTTTATGAGAAGCCAGACAATATAAACAAAAACCGCCAGAACCGTAATGTTTACCGCATTAGCCAGCCCTACCCAAAAGGAAGAATTCCACCACATTATGACGAGAAATATCATCACAACCGCCAGGTAGATGCCCCATCCCACCAAGGCTCTTCCTCTTTTTCCCGGCCTGTCTGGTTTTTCCGAGCCGGTTTTACCGCATTCATCGTGTGACTCCCTCTCCGGTATCAGAAGATAATCCAGAGAGACTCCCAGTATCCGCCCCAGTTGTATTACATTCTCCGTGTCCGGTATCGTATCATTCAGCTCCCATTTGGATACGGCCTGCCGGGATACCCCCAGCAGCGCCGCCAGATCTTCCTGGGACATCCGCTTCTCTTTCCTGTGTTTCTGTATCTTTTCGCCCAGAGTCATATTCTTCGCCTCCTCGTCTTATTATGCCGCTCTTGCCTTACTATACCATCCACTCTTTTTCCTGGCCACCAGATACACTTTACATCGCCGCAACCCGGAGTTGCAGATCGCTTTTATAGGGTATTTTTCCCTAACTTTTATCACGCTCCAGAGCGGGTCTGAAGCGGGTTACACAATTCGTTTATAAGGACTGCGCCCGTTTCTGAAGTAGCGTACATAGCGCACCGCCTCGCAGCCTGCAAGGACGGCTCCTAAAACCATGAATTTATCCGAATACGCCCCCACTACGAATGGCAGAATCGGAGAAGGAAATGTAAAGTACAGAACCTGTGAGAACAGCATCAGCACCGCTGGTACATCTATCAGTATTATTTCCACCCATAGAAAACGTTTCTTCATAATCCCGCCCAAAAGTGTAACCACCACGGCCACCGCCAGCCAATATAGAATCATGGCAATCGTCGCCATATGCCTGTACCCAAGTTCATAAGTCCTTTCAAGCCTGATAGAAGCATAAATATTCACCCACTGATAAACCCCAAATATAACATATACACCAAAAACCAGAATCACTGCCCTCAGCTCTTTCAACGTCTTCATACCTATCCCTCCGCTTCTGTAAAACTTCCCATAAAAAGTACTTTTACACATTCAGTTTAACACAACCGGAGGTTATCCACAATAAGGACGCTCCATGAAGGGATAGCCGAAAGCCTCCCGGAGAACATCCATGTCCTTTCAAAAATGCGGCCGCGGACTTAAGAAATTCTAGGCGGGAAACAGCTCTGAAAATGGAGCACCACTGACACATCACGAGAAATCCGATGATTTCTCGCGCTGGGTCAGCTGATTTTTGGATTCGGAATCCAAAAATCTCTCCATTTTCAGGACTGTTTCCCACCAAGAATTTCTAAGGTCCGCTTTGAGCGTTTTTGAAAGGACATGGATGTTCTCCGGGAGGCTTTCGGCTATCCCTTCATGGAGCTGGCGCATCCAACCGGCAGGAAAAGGACTCATCCCTAAGGTGGGGCCTCAAACGGGGGCAGCGTATGGATATAGAATTGGCGGGACTTTTATGTCCCCAGTAGGTGTACATAAGCAAGGGGATACGGTTCCAGTATCAAAATTATTCAATACACATCTTGAAGATAAAAAAATACGCATAGCCAATTCACATCCGCTGCCCTGGTTGGGGATCCCACCCGGTTGGCGAGTTTTCCTGCCCATTGGATGAGCCAGCTTTATGACAGGGAGGCCGGGGAGGTGCTGGGGCTGTATATGCCGTTGCGAAATGCTGGAGTGCGCTTAGTGATTCTTGAACAGCCGCTGCCAGATAGGCGGGGAAACACTTGATCTCCGAATCAAGTGTTTGCTGAACCCAGCGCGGGAAATCATCAGATTTCCCGTGATGTGTTCAGCGTACCCGCCTAGCCGGCAGCGGCTGTTCTAGAAACACTTAGCAGCACGGGTGCATATCGCAACGGCATATACAGCCCCAGCGCCTCCCCGGCCTCCCCGTCATGAAGCGTCCCCGTTCGTCGACCAGGCTAAAGCTAGCCGACTAAAACCCGATTTACATATTGTCTGGGATGCAATTCCTATTCCAGATTCGCGTGCAAAGAGAACATCTCTTCCTGGGTCCTTCCCATACGCTCCATCAAAATCATGATTATATTATCACAGATCAGCCATGTTGTCTGCTCGAATGCATTTCCCATAGGCTGTACAGATGTAGTCGAAGTCTCCAGTTCACTTTTCGGTGTCACACCAGGAACCTGGATCACCGCATCCGCCATACTGCCGATAGATGCCTGCGGGAAAATAGTAATTACCGCAACCATTGCTCCCTGTTTCTTCGCCTTATCTGCCATCACCTTCAAGCTGCCGGTTTCCCCTGAGCCGGACACGATAACCAGCAGATCTCCCTTCTGGATCGAAGGTGTAGTAGGTTCACCCACGAAGTAAACGGTAAGCCCAAGGTGCATCAGACGGTTGGAGAATGCCCTTGCCACAAACCCGGAACGGCCTGCGCCTGCAACAAATATGCGGCTGCCTTCCTGAATCTTGTCTGCAAACTGTTCCAGCTCCTCCTGCCGGATCTGTTTCGCATTTTCCATCAATTCTTCCAGAATTTTTTTTAAAATCACTGCTTCTGCCATTCTATTCACACTCCTTCATACTGTCTTTAATCGCCTTTGCTGCGCCGGCCGGGTCTGCCGCATGTGCAATCCCGCTTCCAACAATCAGTACCTCAGGCTTTAAAGCCGCATATTCCGGAGTCGTCTTTGGGCTGATGCCGCCGGCAACAGAGATTTTTGCCTTCTCGCAGTGCTTTGCCATGACACGCAGGTCATCAATAGGTTTGCGTCCCGCTGCCTGCTGGTCTGTCCCCACATGCACGGCCATTCCATGTGCCCCCAGTTCCTCCAGCTCACGGATGCGCTTCGGCATATCCGGAACGCAGATCATATCCACCACAATCTCTTTACCATAATGCTCCGCCGCGTCAATGCATCCCTTAATTGTCAGGTTATCTGTTACGCCCAGAACGGTTACATAGTCTGCACCAACTTTCAGGGCTTCTTCTGCCTCGTAATATCCGGCATCCATAATCTTCATATCCGCCAGCACTTCTTTATCGGGAAAGCGCTCCTTAAATATCTGAACCGCGCGCATCCCCTCCTGATAAACAAACGGAGTTCCGATCTCTATGATGTCAATATGCTCCCGCACCTTCTCTGTCAGCTCCAGCGCTTCATCCATTGTCAAATCATCCAGTGCCAATTGTAGTTTCATGCTTTTCTCCTTTTATGAATGGTAACAGTTCAGGCAGACCTGAACTGTTATTATGAATGCTCCTTTACGGAATAAACTGTTTTGAGATCTAAACTATTCTGCCGGATAACGGTAATCAGGTTCTCCGATCGCTCCGCCATTGCCCAATTCCAGAATAAACCCAAGCTTATCCTCTGAGTCCACATAATAATGGACGTCGTTGTCAATCCAGCCGGTCTGCATAACTTTCATTCCCTTTGCCTCCAGCTCTTCCACATAAGCCTTCAGCTCATCATTATCCGGAATGACTACTTTGAAATGATGCAGGCAGGAACCTTTTCTTTTCAGCGTATCCCAATATACATTCGGCCCTTCAATCGGCTGGATCAGTTCGAGTTCAATGTCCTCATGCCAGCAGACAGCACAGATAAAATCAAAGCCTTCTGTCTGAAGCTCACCGTTCACATAGAAATCATGACATGTTTCCGGACGGAAATGGCGCACATCCCATGGTCCGATCCCAAGAATATCCCAGTAATTCTGCATTGCCTTGTCCACATCTTCCACTAAGATTGCTATCTGTTTAATTAATCCTTTCATTGTATGTTCCTCCTATTATAATTTTTTACTGTACCGTTCTTGCTGCCACCCGGTTATTCCAGATTGGCATGATATTCCCAGAGACCGTCCAGATCAATCTTTCTGTCTTCGATCATCATCATCGCCGTCGTATCCCCAAAGAGCAGCAGAGCCTGCTCAAACAGGGACGTCATCGGCTGTTTGGAATGAATCTCATCATCCATCTTCGCCCTGCTCTCCACCGGAATCCGCAGAAACAGGTCTGCAACATCCCGAAGACCGCTTGACGGATTACTTCCGATATGAATTACCTTTGCCCCCGCCGCTTTTGCCTTTCTCGCGATTCCGGCGGGAAACAGCGTTTCTCCGCTCCCGGAACCTACCACCAGAACATCCCGCGGTGTAATAGCCGGCTCTGTAATCTCACCTACGATTACGGCCCGTATCCCCAGATGGGCATATCGTTTTGCCATAGCC
This sequence comes from Eubacterium sp. BIOML-A2, assembly GCF_009680135.1. Taxonomy (NCBI): domain Bacteria; kingdom Bacillati; phylum Bacillota; class Clostridia; order Eubacteriales; family Eubacteriaceae; genus Eubacterium; species Eubacterium sp. BIOML-A2. The sequence continues at coordinate 118,482 of NZ_WKZK01000004.1, read as the reverse complement.
TCCAATGACAGCAGAACCCTTCCCACGCCGACAAAAAATACTTTTTCGGCGCTTTGGATCATCCTAATATAACGGAGCACATCATCGGCATCGATCGCATCCAGGGCACGTCCGCACTCCTCAATGATCACATCATGCATTTCCTTATACTGCTTCTTTTCCATGGGAACCGCCTTCTTTCTCTAAAAATGCTGTCACTTCTGCCTCTTTCGGGATCGATACCTGCGCCCCCATACGGGATACACAGATTCCCGCAGCCGCATGCGCAAAACGGATGGCGTCTTTCATACTGTCGCCCTTGCACAGGCGGATAGCCAACGCCGCGCCGAAGGTATCTCCTGCAGCAGTGGAGTCGACTGCTTTTACTTGAAAGCACGGAATCAGTTCCGCTGCTTTCCCGTCATAGAGTAAAGCCCCGCGGGATCCCAATTTTAGAATCACATACTGGGGACGCGCCTGATCATACAGCCATTTGGCTGCTTCAACGGCGCGTTCCTCCGTGTCGGGAGTTATCCCCGTCAGTGCCTCTGTCTCCGCCTCGTTAGGGGATAAGATATACAGCCCCTGAAGCCGCTCCAGCGGGATACTCATCGCAGGCCCCGCATCCAGGAACACGGGAATGTCCCGCTCTTTTGCCAGTTCATATGTACGATATACGGTCTCCAGAGGCATCTCCAGCTGCATAATTACCATATCGAACTTTTCCGCCTCTAAAGCCGCCTTAACATCTTCCGCGCATATGCTGCCATTCGCTCCCAGCGCTACATAAGAAACATAGCGCCCGTCAGAATTCAGCAGCATCAGGGCAAGTCCTGTCTGCTTCTCTTTGTCAGTTACAATATACTCCGTACGGACTCCGGCTTTTTTCAGCTCGTTTTTCAGGGACTCCCCGTTCGTATCTTCGCCGAGCCGTCCCACCATCGTAACATCCGCTCCCTGAAGAGCTGCTGCGATAGCCTGGTTGGATCCCTTTCCGCCTGTAGCATATCCATAATTACCGCACATAATGGACTCTCCGAATCCCGGTATGGAATTTGCCCCCTCCACGAAAAGGTCCATATTCATGCTGCCTACAACTAATATTTTCGGTTTCTCCATAACATCCTCCTGACCGATTCACTTTATTTCCAATCCTTAACTGATAACTGCGGGGCCTCACTGCAATATACATTTGAGGAACCCGCAGAATATATCAGCTGATTTTACTCAGCCTCTGATTTCTTCTCTTGTCAAGGACGAAATTGATAATCAGAACACCAATCAAAGCTATACCCCAGATTAAATCTCTGTAGTAGTTGCTGATGCTTGGGAACATATTCAGATAGGATGACATCATCTGAAGTATGACTACCGCAACGGCGATTCCGGGAATGGTGCCGAAGCCGCCATTCGGATTCACACCGCCCAGCACTGCAATCAGGATACACTGCATCGTGTAACTGCTTCCGAAATCTGCTTTTGCAGAGTTGATTCTTGCAAGACTCAGAAGCCCTGCCACTGCGGATACCAGGCCGGAGAGCATATAGGTACGAATTAATACGGCATTACAGTGGATACCTGCAAATTTGGCCGCTTTTTCATTTGTTCCGACAAGGTATACTCTTGTTCCGAATTTTGTCTTGCTCATAATAAATGTCATGACCACAATCAATATCAAAAATACTACAAAAGAGAGCGGCACATAACCGAACAGCGCTGTAGTCGCAAAGCCGGTATATCCTTCGGGAATACCGCTTACCGTACTGCCGCCGGAGAATATAATCGCAATTCCCATGAACAGCTGGTAGGTTCCCAGCGTAGCCAGCATTGCTGGTATCTTAAGGTAAGATACCAAAAATCCATTGAATGCACCGCAGATCATTCCGACAATCAGAGCAACAAGGATTGCCAATGCAATACTTCCGTTCCCCTGCATCATCAGCCCTGCGATAATACCGCAGAGATTTGCGATATATACGGTAGACAAATCAATTCCTCCGGAAATCATACAGATCCCTACACCAATTGCCATCAGCCCATACTCGGAAAGCTGTTTTGCCATGGTCTGGAAGTTCCCGATCTTGATAAACTCACTTGGCTTTGTAACACAGGCTATCACGATGAAAGCAACAAGTATTATTAATAAACGTTTGATGTTACTGTCCATTTTTTTCATATTATGCCGCCTCCTTCTTTAACCTGGTCTTTACCTTGGCGCCGGCATGGCTCTGAATTGCAGAGATTGCCGTACCTATGATAATAATGGCTCCAATAAATACCTTCTGCCAGTAAACAGAGATTCCAAGAAGAATCAGACTGTTGGATACCATCGTCAGAAGCAGTGTTCCGAGCAGGCATCCCTTCAGGGTTCCGATACCGCCCGTCATTCTCGTGCCACCCAGAATGATGGCCGCAATAACGATCATCTCACCGCCCGCATACTCAGTCGGCAGATATCTCATGGACATGACTGCATAACAGAGTCCTGCCACTGCAGCTATACCGCCGTTTACAACAAAGATTCCGAAACGGATTCCCTTCACGTTAAATCCGGCTCTCTCTGCGGATACTTCGTCGCCGCCGATTGCATACACACCGCGTCCCACAACTGTTTTATTCAGAATCAGGTAGGCAATGATGTAAATAACAATCATAATAACAAATGTCAGCGGCAGTGTAGAACCCAGCCCGCTTTTTGCATTCTTAACTGTTAATAATGACGCTTTTCCAAATGCTGCAAGATTCGCCGGCAGGTCCATTCTCTCTGCCTCGAAAGCCCCCAGCAGGATTCCGCTGAAAATGGAGCTGGTACCCAGTGTTACGATCAGACTTGGAAATTTATACTTTACAATAATGATTCCGTTGAGCGCTCCCATGATACATCCAAATACAATGCCGATAATAAATGTAATGATCCACGGTGCGCCATCCAGCCCCAGACTGTTCGTTACGGTCAGAGCCAGGTAACTGCTCAGCGCCGCAATCAGCGGAAAGGATACATCCGGACCAGTGCTGACAAAAGCCAGCAGTGCACAGATTGCGTAGATAGACGGAACTATCATGGAACGGAGCAGGTCTACGATATTATTGTTAGCGAAAAACAATCCGGATCTCGCCTGTATTACAAGTGACAGAACTACAATGATTAAAAACACATAAAATTCTGTCTGCTTAATCAATCTCTTGAAAAATTTATTCATTTGCACTTCACCCCTTCCCTAGACCGTAGCCTGTGCAAGCGTGCCCGCATTCAGGTCGTCAGCCGACAGATTGCCTGTCACATGTCCCGCCTGCATGACCAGTGCCCTGTCACAGGTTGCAATTACTTCTGACGCGTCATCGGATACAACAATAATTGCCATACCGCTCGCAGCCAGTTCTCGCAGCAGTTTATGGATATCATATTTGGCGCCGATATCCACGCCTACTGTAGGTCCGTTCAGAATTAATACTTTCGGGTGGTTCGCAAGCCATCTGCCGAGAACGACCTTCTGCTGGTTTCCTCCTGAGAGTGTCTGAACCGGGAATTCGTGATTCTTGGTGGCAACCCCGATATCCTTCACCCATTTCGCGGATTCTTCCTCAACCTTTTTACTGCTCAGAATGCCGGCTTTATTAGCCAGCTGGTCCATCTTGCTGACCGTGATATTCCGGATAATCGACTGGGGAAGGAAGAGCCCTTCTGTCAGACGGTCCTCGGGAACCAGGGCAATCCCCAGTTTCTGGGCTTCTGATACACTCTTGATATGCACTTCTTTTCCATCCACCAGCAGCTGTCCGCCTGTTGGCTTGAGCATTCCGAATAATGCCAGAGACAGTTCCGTACGTCCGGATCCCAACTGCCCTGTTACGCCCAGGATCTCTCCCTGATGCAGTTCGAAGCTTACGTTCTCAAATCCGGGAGCGGTAAGGTTTCTTGCTTCCATAACCACATCACCGTACTTGTTTTCATTTACTTCTTTTACAACCTGCGTATCAAAATGACGTCCCGTCATGTAGTAAGCAAACTTTTCCTCTGTCATCTCTTTGGTAGGACAACTGATAACATTTTCGCCATTTCTGAGGATTGTAATGCTGTCTGAAATCTCAAACACTTCATCCAGCTTATGGGATACAAAGAGGATTGTGACCCCATTCTTTTTCAAATCTGTGATAATCTCAAAGAGCCTGGTTACCTCCTTCTTGGTCAGAGCGGTTGTGGGCTCATCCATGATAATCAGTTTTGCATTATCGAGCAGTGCTCTTGAGATTGCAATCAGCTGTTTATCGGCAACCGGAAGCGTCTCAACCAGCGCGTCCAGATCCACATCGAAATTAATTTTTCGCACTGCTTCTTCTGCAATCCTGCGGAACTCCTTTTTGTTGACCAGTTTCTTCTTATTCGCCAGTACCTGGTTAAATGCCAGATTTTCAATTACTGTCAGATTCGGGAAGATTGAAAAATCCTGGTAGATAACCTGGATTCCGGCCTTGATGGCCTCTGCAGGTGTCATGATCGGAAAGCCCTTTCCATCCACTTCTATAGAACCTGCGTCCGGTTTGTAGAACCCGGAAATGACCTTGATAATGGTAGATTTTCCACATCCATTTTCACCTGCCAGACAATGCGTTTCCCCCCGCTTAATTGTCAGATCCACACCTTTGAGAGCATGGACACCGCCAAATGATTTCTTAATTCCTTTTACACAAAGGATATTTTCACTTCCCATCATGTCACCTTGCCTTTCTGTCCTCACTGGGGTAACGTAAATAATCCACCACTTTTCACTTACGTTACCCCAGTCTGGAAAAAAACCGCACATCCCACACGGATGTAAGATGTGCGATTATTACTGTTTTTCCAAAACTCACTTACCTTCAGCTGCCGTCCGGTAAGTCTGATTTCCATTTATAAAATTTAGAAATCGTAGTCGTTGATGTTGTCTTTTGTGATTGTAAGGTCAGCCTGTCCGATGAGGCATCTGTTGTCGCCTTCAACCATAGTGATCTTATTGTATCCATCGATGCCAAGGTCAGATCCTTCTCCAACTTCCTCACCTGCAAGAATCATAGAAGCAACTTTACACATAACGTATCCGGAGTCTTTTGGATCCCACAGTTTGATTGTGGAGATTGTGCCTGATTCTACGTATGGCTTAAATTCGTTCGGTGTACCTACGCCAACAACCTTAACGTCCAGTCCGAGTTCCTCTACAGCCTTAGCGATACCTGGGCAGTCTGTAGATGCAACACCTGTGAAGCCTTTCAGATCCGGATTTGCTTTCAGGATTTCTTTTGCTCTTTCATAGGATGTATCAATGGATTCTTCTGATTCTGCTGATGGGATTGCACCGTCATTGATCAGTTCCATGTCCGGATATGCTTCCTGCTGACGTTTGTACTGCGCATTTGCATATTCCATATGTGTTGTAGATGTTGTGTAAGCTACCATCAGAGCATATTTACCTTTTTCACCCATGTCTTTTGCAAGAGCATCCATGATTGCTGCACCGAAATCGTCCGCTGTAAATGCTTCGGTATCGAATAATGTGTTCTTCTGGTTGGAAGCTTCGTGTGTGATAACTACGATGCCCTGCTCCATAGCGTTCTTCAGGGATGCTTCGATTGCGCCCGGATCGATCGGCACTACACAAAGTGCGTCAACGCCCTGGTTGATCAAATCGTCAATAACCTGTACCTGAGAAGCTGCATCTGCGTTAGCCGGTCCTTTCTGGATTACGTTGATTCCGGTCTCTTCACCGAATTCGTTAACGCCGATTTCCATCCGTTTGAACCAGTTTGCTGTGTTATCCTTTGTTACAACTGCGATTGTCCATTCAGACTTGTCTTTGTCAGACTTGTAATTTGCAATATCAAACAAATCAGTACTGCTTCCTTTGTCTTCCGTTGTGGTCTCTTTCGTTTCCTTCTTTGTGTCTGAGGACGTGGTGGTTTTTTCACTGCTGCATGCCACCATTGAGAGTGTCATTGCTGCCGCTGCCATAATTGCGACAAATTTCTTGAGATTTTTCATAACATTTTTCCTCCTTTTTTGAAAAAATTTATGTGATCGCTCCATGCTTTCGCATGGCCCATTACGGGCATTGTTGCTGCAGACATTATTCTACATTCCGGTGTCTGCTGACCATCTCTTCTTTGCTGATTCCCATCTCTTCTCTCAGCATCATAACCAACACATCATAGAGAATAAAGAGTGCCTGTTCAAAGAGATTTCCCATCAGCTGCTCTGTAGGAACAAAATCCCCGGTGGCTTTATAAGCCGCTGCCGGCACATTTACTGTCAGGTCTGCAATAGATAAGAGATAACCTTCATTTGACGGCGTTATCAGCGCCAGTGTGGCGCCGTTGTCTTTCGCCATCTTTGCTATATAATTCTCATGACCCACATTCGCGGAGCCGCATGCACAGATCATCAGGTCTCCCTCTCCGATGGACGGTGTGGTATCATCCCAGATCCAGTAAGACTGCTTGCCAAGATGCATCAGCCTCATGGCAAAGGACCGGGTAGACAGTCCTTCCCTTCCCGCTGCCAGCAGGAATATCCTGTCTGTTTTCTTTATGAGTTCCAGAAGATCTCTTACATTGGAATCATCCATTCTGTCAAATACTTCTGTCAGTTCTTTCATCGCCATAGCCGATAATTCTTTAAATCTGTCTCCCATATTAACCTCCATTCTCATAATTCCTGAATCCTTAAGACCGGCGTCAGTATGATCTGCTTCAGCGGCCTCTCGGGATATGCGATCCTGTCATTTAGAAGCCGTATTGCCTGACGGCCCATCTGGCTGGCATCCCGCTCAATATAGTTGAACTTGTTGTGAATCACATCGAATGCCTCAATTCGGTCCAGCCCGATACAGGCGATGTCTCTTGACAAACGCTCGTCCCTCTCGTAGAGTGCTTTCAGAAACCCGAGGCTGGTTCTGTTGTTACAGGTTAACACTGCCGTGGGGCGGTCCTCCATAGAAAGAAGCTTTTTAGAAAGCTTATATGCTTTCGTCATCCGGTAATCCCCTTCAAATATGTACCGCCTCTCAAGAGGAATACCTGCATCGTGGATGGCTCTCTCATAACCTTTGTATCGAACCCTGGCCAATACTCTGTCCATCGTCGCATTCAGAAGGCCGATCTTCGTGTGCCCCGCCCTGATCAAAGCCATCGTGGCCTCATACAGGCCCTTCTCATCATCAAAAAAAACTCCGTCATACTCCTCCAGACTATCCGTCTGTCGGTCCATAATCACGATTGGGGCGTTCAGATCTTTCAAATGCTTGTTGATCTCTCTCTGCTGTTCCTTGGTTGTATAATCAACCGCCGGTGTGTAAAGCAGCCCTCTCACTCTGTGCTCCTTCAGCATCAGCAGCGCTTTCTTGTCCTTGTCCGCGCTGTCATCTGAGTTGCAGCAGATTAAAGTATAATTATATTTGTCTGCGATCTCCGTGATTCCCCTGAGCATCTCCCCGAAAAACGGGTTATCAACCTCCGGTACTATCACGCCGATCGTATTCGAGCTCTGCCTCGACAGGTTCCGGGCCGTAGCCGAAGGAGAAAAATGGCGCTTCTCCATTATCTCCAGAACCCGTTCCTTCGTCTCCGTCTTAACGGAAGCTGATTCATTCAACACCCGCGACACTGTCGCCTTCGAAACGCCCGCCTCTTTTGCAATGTCATTGATCGTAAATTCTTTAGGCATATTCCATTTCCCCCGCTGAATGTTTGTAACCGGTTTCAGTAAAATCATTATTGCACACAACCTCCCCCTCGTCAACCCCTCATCCTATTCTCCTCATACTTTCGTCGTTTTTAATGTTTTTAGCACCACATTTTTGTATATATTCCACAAAATAATCGACATATTTTTATCTTTCCATTATCCTCCATATTTCGACATCATCCCCCATATTCCCCCAAAAAGAAAGCGGTTTCTGAAAAACAACTCGAAAAATGTCCCCCAATTCTCCTCCGTCACATCCAACTCCATCCGCCGCCCCCGTTCCGCGCTCCCTCCATATGCGGCCACATTTCCGTCATGATGAACCAGCCGCTTGAACCGAATACAGGGCTGGCTTAAAACGTAAAAGGACTGTTAGCTGGAGTAAAGGAAAAGAGACGAAAAACCGGGACAAAACTTGTAATTCCGAATTACAAGTTTTCCTGGGCCCAGCGCACGAAGCCATCAGGCTTCGGGTGATGTGCCCAGGTTGTCCCGGTTTTTCGTCTCTTTTCCTTTACTCCAGCTTACAGTCCTGTCCCGTTTTAAGCCAGCCCTGTACTCGGTTCAAGCGGCGTCCCTTATGCGCTTCAACTGACCGCAATAACCCGCCGCATAAGCCGAATCCCCTCCCGCATTCCATCAATCCCATTCATGAAGCTGGAAGATCCGGCCACAAAGATATCCGCATGTTTTTTAGACATTTCCCCTGCCAGTTCATAACTTACGTTTCCATCAACCTCAATCTCTATATGCTGATATCCCCGTTCGTCAAGATAGTTCCTGCAGTCTTTGATCTTCTGGATCGTCTGCGGAATTGCCTTTTGTCCCGCAAATCCCGGATTTACGGTCATAACAAGAAGACCGTCCATGTCATCCAGGACGTACTGAAGTTCCTCCACTCTTGTCGAAGGATTAATCGCAACCATTGGCTTTGCACCTGTGGCCCTAATAGCCTGAAGTGCCTTCTGCAGATGCTGTGTGCTCTCGGCGTGGACAGAGACATACTCCCCCTCCTGGAAATCGAACCACGCAATTTTCCTTTCCGGATTGTTTATCATAAGATGTACGTCCAGCGGTATATCGGTTGTCTTTCGGAGCTGCCGTACATAATCCGTCCCCAGCGTATAATTGGGCACATATTCACCATCCATAATATCAATATGGAGATATTCTATTTTTTCTTCTTCAAATATTTTCAAATAATCATTCAGTTTGTCGATTTCCACACACATCATGGATGGTGAGATCTTCTTCATTGCCGCCCCTCCTCAGTTCGATATACCGTTTTTTCAAATTCTACCAGCTGATCATATTCCTTTTCCACAATTCTGGCCATCTCCGGTGTGAGGCCTGACATATGCTCTGCTTCCAGCCAGGCGTTGGCCATCTCGATCCCCATTTCATTGCCTATGATAAAACCGCCCATGCACAATACATTCGTATTATTCACCGCTTTGGCCCTCCGGGCCTGATACAGGCTTTCACACAGGGCCGCATAGACGCCTCTGTGCTTGTTGCATATAATGCTGACTCCCATACCCGTACCGCATATCGCAATGCCCCTGTCGTATTCCCGGCTCTGAACGCCCTGTGCCACCGCGACTGCCGCTTCCTGGAACAGCACGGGAGTCTCCGGATCTATATCTGTAATATCGTAGCCTTTCTTTAGCAAATCTGCTTTGATCGCATTCTTTAGTTCAAAACCTGCCGGATCGGCACCCATAATAATTTTCAAGACGATTCCTCCTGCCATAATCGATATTTTATGTAACCGCTTTATTAATATTAGTCATAAATGGCATTAAATGCCTATATTTAAGGTATTAAGAAAATTTTGTGAACTTTATTTTGCTGTAACCGGTTACAAGATGTTTTAAATATAACTCCTTTCCACTCCATTTGTCAATGAACTGGCTTTTTATTTTATAATTTCATAAAATTATACAAAAAACCATCAGCATGCGGCTATGCATTTTATTTTACATTGTGTAATCTGCACAAACCGTCTCTGATGGTTCATTTTTATCTTCTTTTAAAGGTTCTGCTTCACAAATGGGGATTCAATAATAATATGCCGGTAAGCCCTGTCCGGAAATGCTATGCGGTTAATCAGCTGTTCCATGGCCTTCTGCCCCATCTGGTATGCGTCACGCTCTATGTAATTGTAGGGGATTCCCAGGATATTCAGCATCTCCATCTTATCAAGGGATACGTTCTTGTAGTCTAAAGGTATTGACCTGCCGCTCTCATACACCGCCTCCAGAAATCCCTTTGTAGTATCATTATTGCAGGTAATTACTGCCGTCGGCTGAACCGGAAGCTTCATCATCTCTTTTGTCATCATATAGGCGCTCTGTATACTATAATCCCCGAGCATAATATATTCCTCCGGTATAATCAGCCCGGCCTCTTCCACCGCCCTCTCAAATCCGCTCTGCCGCTGCCTGCCCAGCACCCGCTCCTGCGTCCCGTTAATGATTGCAATCCTGGTATGTCCCGCTGCGATCACTGCACAGGTTGCCTCGTACATGGCCGCATTATCGTCAAAGAACACACCGTCCACCGGCAGATCGATGTTCCTGTCTGCAATAACCACCGGCGCATCCAGTGTACGCAGGTAACGGTTCAGCACTTTTCTCTCGTTCTTTTCCTCATAGGATACTGCGGGTACGTAGATCAGTCCTCTTACTCTGTGACCCGCCAGAATTTCCAGTGTCTGCAGATCCTTTTTCTTGCTGTCATCCGAATTAAAGCACATAATGGTCAGTTCATTTTTATCGGCAACGTGTATCATTCCCCGGAGCATTTCGCCAAAAAACATATTGTCCACCTGCGGCAGTATCACTCCGATTGTACTGGATTTCCTGTTCGACAGATTTCTAGCCGTCACGGAAGGCCGGTAATTTTTCTCTTCCATCACCCTCTGGACAGTTTTCCTTGTTTTCTCATCAACTACGTCCGGATGATTCAGTACACGTGACACAGTTGCTTTAGATACACCTGCACATCGGGCTATATCGTTGATTGTTACATTTGGCATCTCTCTAGACCTCGGTTTCATTGGTATCATAATAATTTCGTTTGCTTTCATTATAACTCATCTTTTCCGGGGTTACAATAATAGAACCCTATAAAATCCAGTGTTTTCCATGCTTTTTCCATAAGAGCCGGGAAAGCATATGGACCCCCGGCCGGTATATACACCTGCCAGAAGTCCATATCTTTATCTGATACCAACATTGGTATAAATTTAATGCAGAAATGTAAGAAAGTTATATACGATAGGCACCAATATTGCCGGGAGCATGTTCCCCACCTTGATCATCTTCTTAAACGCCAGATTCACACCGACACAGAATATAAGGACGGAACCTATGCAGGACAGATTCGAAATCAGTGTCTCGTTCATGTAGCCCGATATCAACGAAGCCCCCAGGGTAATTCCGCCCTGATAGACCCCCAGAGGAATCGCAGCAAACATCACTCCAATTCCCAATGTGGATGCGAATACCATCACAATCACAAAATCCAGAAGCGATTTGGCCAGGAGCATCGTATAGTCGCCTGTCAGTCCATCCTGTATAGAGCCTACGATTGCCATTGCTCCGATACAAATCACCAGTGTAGCCGTAACGAATCCGTTCACAAACTGGGTATCTTTCTTAGCATTTACAAGGGCTTTCAAGGTATCTCCCAGATGTTCCATATGCAGTTCTATATTCAGTGCTTCTCCCAGAAGGCTTCCAAGTACCAGAGAAAATACAAGAAGCATGGTATTCTGCGTCTCCAGCGCCCCTTGCGGGGTAATCTTGAGCAGCCCGGTAAGTGCCCCGCCTATTCCAATAAAAATAGTTGCAATACCGCATGCCTGCATCAGGATATCCTGAAAGCGCTGCCTTAATCCGTTTTTAATCAGTAAACCAATCCCGCTGCCTGCAATTACAGCTGCAACATTGACAATTGTTCCTAACCCCTTCATGCAAATTCTCCATTATCCTGGTAATACACTCCCTGATCTGCGCTGATTTGTCCGCACGCTTTTCCCTCGTGCAGCAATCCTTCCTCTACCGCGTTATCCTGAGCAGTTCTTTTTGCCGCCTCTGTCTCACCGCTGTTCTTCTCAAAAAGCAGGCTTTCGTAATCTTGTTCCGGCATCGGCCTGTAGAAGACATATCCCTGTATCATATCACAGCCAATGCCGCGCAGTACTTCCGCCTGTTCCTCCGTCTCGATTCCCTCAGCCACTGTTACCACTCCAAACTGCTTCACCAGCTTAATAATCCCCTCTACAAGGAGCCTGTCCTTTTCTTTAGACGTGATATTCGGGAAAAAAGCAGCATCTATTTTCAGGACGTCAACATTCAGATTCTGCACCGTACTAAGTGAAGAATATCCTTTTCCAAAATCATCGATGGAACTGGAGAACCCGGCGCTGTGAAGATCCTCAACGATCTTGCTCAGCTCATCCCAGTTATCAAACAGAATGGTCTCCGTAAACTCGATCTCCAGAAGACTGGGGGGGATGTTATACTTATCCCGTATCTCTGTGTAGATGCTGACAAAATCGCTGTTATAGAACTGGAGGCGGGATACATTAACTGAGACCGGAAGCGCTTGCAGTCCATCATCCAGCAGATGCCTCAGCCACCTGCAGACTTCCTCAAAAATATATCTGTCCAGAAGAGGTATTGTGTAATTTTTTTCAAAGACAGGGATAAAATCACTTGGTGGAATGATTGTGCCATCCGCCTTCTGCCAGCGCGCCAGCGCCTCTGAACAGACGATCTGGTTTGTCTTCAGATCCACTTTGGGCTGATAGTAGACTTTAAATTCTTTATTCTCAAGCGCACTTCCCATACAGCTTTCAATATCTTTTTCAAGGAACAGCTGCCGGCGTATGCTCTCGTTATAAAAGCGGTATCTGTCAAACTTGCCCGTCTTAACAGCCTTTCTGGCAAAATTTGCCCGGTCCATCAGGCCTTCTATTTTCAGGCTCTCTATTACATCCTCAAGACAGCAGAGCCCGCAGCAGACGGATAGAATATGTCTGTTTCCGGAATTGCGCATATAATCTGTGATCTTTTTGTCAACCTCTTTCTGACGGTTAAGGACATCCTTTTTAGTCTCATAGTGTCTTAGAATCACAAAATTATCGGCATTGACCCGCCCGACTACCTCTTTTTCATCCAGGTCTTGTTCCAGTATGCCGCCGTATTCTTTCAGTATACGGTCTCCCCATTCATAGCCGAATACATCATTTATATACTTAAAATCTGCAAAATCCACATAAAAGACAGCGTATTTCAGCCCGCTGTCCTCATCCAGAAACTCCTGTGCAGTCTTTTTAAACTTATCTACTGTATAGACATTAGTAAGGATATCCCTTCCTGCTTTATCCTCCAGGCTTTTATTCGCATGTTCCAGATTCAGCATCTTTCTGAGGCTGGACCAGAAGATCAGAAGCCAGATAAGAACAATGCAGATAATCAACACAACTGTCATCCGAAGAAGGTTCGTTGTACGGTGTTTAGAATATGCCTCTGCTGCAAACACCGTTTTGTTCGCCTGATTAAAATAAATCTCACTGTTTTCAAGCAGCACTTTTGCATCCGTATACCCGCCCCGGTAATTATAGATATCTTCTTTCAGGCTTGCCCATTCGGTTGCCAGTTCCCCCAGGCACGCCCTGTATTCTTTATCGTCAGGAAGGATCAGACCATATTTGCCTTCGCCTGCGCTCAGATTGTCCATAATGTCGTCCAGGTATGTAATCAAACTATCACTGGGCTGATTGTTCATTTCCAGCTTCACGAGACGCTGGGTGGCGCCGCGGACAATACCGACATAGTTAATTAACTGGCCATAAGACTGCGAACTATAAACCGAACGTAACACAAACACAATTAGAAGATCCATGGCAAGAAAAAAACCAAGAAGAGCATACTTCCATTTTGCTTTCATTCCATTTGCCCTGTGCCTTTGTAACCCAGGGAAATCCCCTGTACAAAAACGCTCCCTTTCCCTCATACTTAATAAGTCCTGTATAGATTAGTATAACATGCACAGGTTAAGATTTCCACACTAAATGAGCCTTTAGAATAGCCGTATTTTCCGTCTTCGCGAACACTTTATCACGGGACAGTCTCAGAACTTCATATCCCGTCCGCCCACCGCCGTATCAACGTCTGCTCTGTCCGTTCCCCATACATTCACTTGGACTGCTGCCGGTAAACTTCTTAAAAACCTTTGAAAAATAGAGCGGATCTGAGAATCCGACCTCACTGGCCACATCTTTTGCCTGTATTCCCTGTTTAAGAAGCAGACATGCCTTATCCATCCGAACTTTTAGTAAAAATTCATTTGGTGACATCCCGAAGGCTTCTTTAAAAACGGAACGCAGGTAAAACGCAGAATAACCAAACCTTTCTTCCATGATCTGACTTGAAAAAGGAAACTGGTAACTTTTCATAATATATTTTTTTAATTCTTCCGCCAGTCCTCCCCGATTCTTTGACGGTTCTACACTTACATAGAAATACTCCTTCACCACCGATTCTGTCTTTTCGATTAATTTATTGTATTCGAACTCATTTTCCAGAATTAACACAATTTCTTCCTCAATATCCAGGTAGCTGATCTGAGTCGGAACCTTTTCACACAGACGGAGGAAGAAGCTTTTCATTCCGTACTCCAGATACTTCCTTTTTGTTCCCGCCAGTTCAATAACATGTCCAAATACTTTTACCAGCGTGTCCTGGGTAATACCGGGCTGGATTCCCTCCAGTACAGCCTCCAGCCTGGCCTTGTCAATACCGCCCTCCTGCTGCCGCTTTTTTTCAGGAAAGAAGATGGAAGACTTTCCGAATTCCATCCTCTCTTTCGCCAGATCAGACAGGTTCTGATAAACGGAATTAATCTCTGAGATCCGTACCGGTCCAGTACTCGATACCACCGTAATCGGCAGCAGGGAACCGTCCGCATGGCTGATCATGCCTTCCAGTAACTCCCTGTACTGCTTCGTATTTCCATTTACAAAAAGAATCCTCTCTGAATCAAGATGACCTTTGGCCAGCCAGAAACGGTTCTTTTCCACCTGCCCCTCTATATATTTTCTCAGATATCTTTCTGTATCTTCCTGTCTGGTCTTTGTTTCCTCTGACAGGCTTCCACCGGAGCAGCCGCCCAAAAAGCAGCTTGCCACAAAACAGATATTCTGCATTCCGCCCTCATCTTCAAATACATTCCTGGATATCTTTTCGAAGGAATCGAATGGCTGTTTCTTCTTTTTTATCTCCACCTCTACTTTTAGTTTGTTCAGCAGATTCCCAAGCTCTTTTTCGTCAAGGGGCTTCAACAGGTAATCAAAAGCATTGTATTTCAAAGCCTTTTTAGCATAATCAAACTCACGGTATCCCGTTAAGATCACCGGAATCAGATCTATATTGTTATCGCATATATACTGCAGCTGAAACAAACCGTCATAGATTGGCATATTAATATCCAGAAATGCAACATCTATCTGGTGTGTATCCAGATATTCTTTTGCCTGTTTCCCGTTAAAAGCCGTGTATTTCACGTTAAAATCCGGATCGGCCGCCTCAATTGCTTTCATAATATTTCTGAGAATCGGTCTTTCATCCTCTGCCACCAATACCTCAATCATTCAATCACGCCTCCTATCATTACCGTGGTTCCGTTGTCCCTGTTTCTGAAAATATCAAATTCCATGCCATCTTTATAATGGATGTACAGTCTAATTAAGATGTTCATCAGCGAAAAACCTCCTATTTTCAGGTTTTTCACCAGTTCATCCATACTGGCGTCATTGATTTCCATCAGACGTTTTTTGATCTCTTCAATGCGGCAGGGTTCAATTCCTGCACCATTATCGCTGACTCTGATATACCATTTCCCGCCCCTTTTATAGCAGGAAACCTCTATCTTCCATGGAAAATCCGCTTTATTCAGGCTGTGCCTGATTGCGTTTTCAACCAATGGCTGAATCATATATTTGGGAATCTGGATTTCTTCGCAGCCCTCTTCCACACCAATCTCATAGATAAAATCCTCTTCATATCTGTACTTTACCAGCTTTAGATAAGAGACAATGTTGTCTATTTCCTGGTTCAGAGTCGTATCCTGCTTCGTGTAGTCCGAACTGTAATGGATCATAGAGGACAACATATTGCTGACATCCTTTGCCTTTTGGTTCTCCCCCTCATCTGCAAGCGAAGATATAATCGCCAGCGTGTTGTGGATAAAATGCGGATCTAACTGAGCCTGAAGGGCAAGCATCTGGGCATTAATTTTCTCAGTCCGCATGGTGATCGTCTCCTCAATCGATTCCTGCAGGCTTTCCATCATATGGTGAAAGGACTGCTGCAGTTCCTGTATCTCGTCTATGGAGTGCGCCTCTTCCAACCTGGAAACATCATCCAGATCTGTCGTCTGAACCATATCAAAAAGCGTGATTAGTGGTTTCGTAATCCTTGTCACCACTTTTCTCTGTACTAAGACCATGGATATCATGATCAGAGAAGCGATCATAAGCAGCACAAGTATCGTAACAAACACAACCCGTCTTCCATTTTCATTGTGACTTGCCAGCCTGATTTGGAATCCATCTGCCATATCCTTCGTTACGACAAATGCCCCGGTATCCTCTCTCTCCTCCCCAATCTCCAATATAGTTCTGCCATGATACAGTATCTCTGCATTCCCGCTCCCAAGCAGAGGGGTAATCTGTTCCTTGATCCCGTTCAGGGATAAATGTACTTCCAGATACCCCAGCGGCAGGCCGTCCCGTATGTTGCTGTCCCTGACCGAACGCACAATGGCAATATAGCCGTCTGTCCTGAACTTTGTATTCTGCAGCACGTCTTCGGTATATACCAGATTTGTACTGACGCCTTTATTCCCTGCCAGGAGTGCGATGACTGAATCCACTCTCTGTTCACTGACATAATTCTGTACACCCTTTAGCGTGACACTGGAACCACAGGCAAGAAAATCCCCGTTTTCATTATAAAAGCAGATCCTGTAAAGTAAATCCTTTTTTACCAGATACGGATACAAATACTGAAGAATGGAGTTTGCCTCCGTATGCTCATGGCTGAAATAGTTGCTCTTATCCGTATCATAATACAGCTTATTTAAAACATCCTTAATATACGGATTATTCCCTGTCTGAATGGCTGTATTGTCCGCAAAAAAGAAACTATTTTCCAAAATATTACCAACCGAATCCGCAGTCCGGCCTGCATTTTCCCGGAACTGTCTGTTATTTTCACCAATATAATAAAATGCAAACAATAAAAAGCAAAAAGTAACCACACATAACAGGACTACCATATTCGTAACCAGAATTTTATTTTGAAATTTATACTTTTTCAATTTAGGCCCCCTTCCTTTCTGTGGTTCCTCATAAACTGCTCAATACGCGATGTTATAATTGACGCTATGCTTCATTATACCATAAACACCACATGGTAAGACAGGGCTTTGCGCCCCCTGACAGGCGATTCTTTCCCACCTTTCCTACCGACCGGATGCACACAGCACTGTAAAGGGATAGCCGTGAAGCGCCGGAAGGGTATATGCCCTTCCGGCGCTTCACGGCTATCCCTTTACGGTGCGTCCTCCGCTACTCAATATAAATTTTGAGAACCACTGGTTTATCATCGGCCTCAATGCCGGCGGATACTTCCAGGGTATCACGGAATTCAAAAAATGGTTTCACATTCTGACCCAGTATTTCTATATCCCGTATAGCTGTCCTCAAATACTTGATGCTTGCCATTGATTTTATCTTTACCATGCCATTTTCCGGCCACTTCATGACAATCGCATACACAACATCGGCTTTGCTTGTAAATCGGATATCTTCCGATGTAAACGCTTCTCTCTGGGTATCTGTGAACTCTCCGTCCGGCACCGCTGTCGGGCCTTCCCCGTATATTTTCCAGTATTTTGTATCGTAAATGGCTTCCCCATTTGTTTCCAGCCACTTTCCAATCTCCAGGAGAAGCGCCTCGTCTTCCTTCGGAATCGTCCCGTCCGGCTTTGGTCCGATGTTCAATAGCAGCGATCCGTTTTTACTGACCACATCCACCAGATTGCAGATAATATCTTTCGCGTCCTTGTACACATTGTTTTTTGTGTACCCCCAGGAATTTTTTGCCACTGAGGTATCATTCTGCCAGAAGTCCGGGCTGATATCCCCCATCTGCCCCCGTTCTACGTCTTTTACTACACTGCCGTGTACAAATGCATCAAACTTTGCATTGATGGCTACATCTATGCCCCATTTTTGTGCCTGATTGTAGTAATATGCAGCAAATTTTTTCAGATATGGCTTAAAAGCATAGGTCTGTATCCACCAGTCAAAATAAATGTCTCTTGGCTGATAGCGGTCCACCAGCTCACAGGTCCTGACCAGCCAGTCTTCCAGAAACTCCTGGTCCGGCGGATTATCCATAAAATCCCCCCATGCCCGGGTGGGTCCGGCTGCAGGGCCATAAAAATCCGCATATCTCTCATCGTTTACATCCGCCTCCGGCGTTTCACGGCCCAGGTTATAGAACCACCAGTGTTCCGCCCTGTGAGAGGAGGTGGTAAACACCATGCCCTGTGCCTCGATTGCTTCCTTTAATTCGCCCAGCACGTCCCTCTTCGGCCCCATCTGTTTTGCATTCCATTTGCTGAGCGCACTGTCGTACATCTGGAATCCGTCGGTATGTTCCCCGACCGGCATCACATACCTGGCGCCTGCCTTTTTAAACAGTGCTGCCCAGGCAGCCGGTTCGAATTTTTCTGCCGTGAACATCGGAATAAAATCTTTGTATCCGAATTCGCTCAGACTCCCATAATTTTCTATGTGGTAGTTGTACTCTGCTGAGCCTTTCCTGTAAACATTCCGTGAGTACCATTCATCCCGGAATGCAGGAACACTGTATATCCCCCAGTGTATGAAAATACCGAACTTGGCATCCCGGTACCACTTTGGAACCGGATGTGTGCACAGTGATTCCCATGTATCTTGATATGGCCCTTCGCTGATGACTCTCTCAATTTTCTCTAAATATTCCTGTCTGTCCATTTTCTTTTTCCTTTCTCAATTTCTGCTTCGTCTTTGGTTCCTCTTTATCTGTTCTTTTGTTTAGCCCTTCACGGCCCCGGAAGTCATACCTTCCACAATATATTTCTGAAGGCAGAGATATAAGATTATCACAGGCAGGATCGTAATCACCAGCATAGCAAACACGTAATTCCAGTTTCTGGAGTATTGGCCGAAGAAGTTATATACCATAAGCGGTATGGTCCACTTTTCTGAGGAATCCAGATAAAACAAAGGTATCATAAAATTGTTCCACGTCTGTATTGCTGTCACAATCAGATTGGTTATCATAATCGGCTTCATGACCGGAAGGATAATCAGAAAGATCAGCCTGAGGGGCCCGCATCCGTCAATCATAGCCGCCTCGTCGATTTCCCTGGGCACGCCTTTGATAAAGCTTGAAAAAGTCATAACCGTAAATGGCAGCTGGATTGCGGCATAGATCAGGATCACCCCAATTCTGGAGCCATACAGATGCAGGCCCTTTAACAGTGCAAATGTGGTAGCAATCTGGAAAGAAACCGTGAGTCCCAGTATAAAGTAATTATAAGTTGCGGTGGACGCCCTGCCCCTGTTCCGCCCCACATAGATACCTGCCAGGGCGCCAAACAACAGTACAAGAACAGTTGCCGCAGCCGTCATGATAAAGCTGTTAAAATATCCCGTTAAAACATGTCCCTTCTCAAGCACGTATGCATAATTGGACCATTCTATCACAGAAGGCAGGCTCAGATCGAATCGGATTGCCTCTGCCTTAGGTTTCAGGGAACCCAGGACCATCATAATGATTGGTATCAGATAAACGCAGGTTACCAGAAAGAGAATGCTAACTTTTATGATGTTATGTTTCTTTTTCATTATAATTCAACCTCCCTCTTTCTGAAAAATCCGTTCAGTGCAAAAGAGATGATGATTACCAGTACAGTCAGGATAATACTGGCTGCACTTGATTCCCCCAGGTACCCCAGGCTGAACGCCTTAAAACCATAGGTGCTCAATACCTGTGTATCCGTTCCCGGCCCGCCGTTTGTCAGTACATATATGATGTCAAACACCTTCATGCCGCCCGCAACGTTTAACGTTACATTTACGGTAACAGCGGGCATAATCAATGGAAGTGTGATCTTTATGAACTGTTTGAAACAAGATGCCCCTTCCGTGCTGGCCGCCTCATAATAATCCCTGGGTATTGCCTGCAGGCCTGATATGAACACAAACATATTAAATCCCGCCCACATCCAGCTTTCAATTAGAATAATCCAGGTCATTGCCGTACCGTACTGCCCCAGCCACTCTCTCTGAAAAGAAGTCAGGTGCAGAATCTCAAGCAGATTATTAAGCAGTCCGTTTTTTGCTAATATGGCAGTGAAGAGCACGCCGATGACCGTCATACTGAGGACACAGGGAAGATAAAAAATCGTCCGGAATATGGCATTGCCTTTGAACGGCTTTACCAGTGCCAATGCCAGCGCCAACCCGAAGACGACCTTTAACACCGTTGTTGCGATGGCATACAAAAAACTATTAAACAAAGATTTCATAAAAACCGGATCTTTTAAGATTTCTATAAAACTGGTAAGCCCCGCAAAAGAGGGCGATGTCCACCTATTCACATTCCAGTCGGTAAATGCAAGCACCAGGCTCATTACAATCGGAATAATTACAAAAACAGTATAGACTGCGATGGCAGGAACGGAGAGCCAGAAAGGATATCCTCTATGTTTCTTTTTTATCATTGTCTTACCTCCCGGCCACGGAAATACCGGCATTTTTTCGCCGATATCCCCATGCCACTGTTTGTATTACATTGCGTTTTCCTTCAGGTACTTTTCCACATCGGCCTGGAAATTATCCAATACTTGTTTTCCGTCCATATTTCCTTTTGTCAATGCCTCGAGATAGTATGTCCAGAGTTTTTCACTGAAAACCGGCTCAATACTTCCCCAATGAAGGTTCATCTCCGTAACATAAGTTCCTGCATCCATATGCTTTTGATATAATTCCAGAATGTCTTTTGGCAGTTCTCCTCCCTCAACGCCTTCAAAGGCAGGGAGCCCGGGTGCCTCCTCAAAGTACAGGTTCAGATAATCCGGGGTGGAGAAAGCTGAAAACATCTTTTTAACAATCTCAATATTTTCACTGTCTTTTCCAGCCACAAATCCACTTGTATAGCTTGAAATACTAATCTGGTCTTTTTCATCAAAGGGCAGAGGCACGTTAAATACACCAAATCTGGTATCCGGGAACATTGCCTGGTTGGATGGGATCATGAATGCCTCCCCCATAATCATGGCCCCCTTCTGGTCACTTAACTCTACCCATGCATCGTCCCATGAAAGAGTGGCTATGTCATCATTAAAATAACCCTTATCCTTAATATCCAGCAGATTATCAATTACTTCCGCCATTTCCGGATAGTCGCTGAATTTCTTCTCCCCATTTAATATGGCTTCTGTCATTTCCACTGCCGCTTCATCAGAGCCTATAGCACGTGCATAACCATTTGTCATCCAGATCTGAGGCACCCAGGCATCGCTGGCCAGCAGGATGGGGCTGACTCCCATTTCTTTTATCTGCTTGCAGAGCGCGTCAAACTCTTCTGTTGTCTCCGGAATACTCAGATCCTTCTCTTCAAAGAAGTCTTTATTATATAAGAAGCACTGGTACCCGGAATTTGCCTTCAGCGGAAACCCATACTGTTTTCCGTCTACCTGAGACACTTCCGGCTGCAGCAGGCTTTCAACCCACGACTCATCCGAAAAATCATAAAGCTCTGTCTCCGGATCCAGATAATTGTACAGATGCGGTATATTATACTGGATAATATCCGGCAATTCCCCTGACGCCTGCTTCATCTGCAGGATATTCAGATATTGGTCATCCGGTATTACCTGCGCGTCTACTTTGATATTTTCTTCTTCTTCCAGTTTTTCCAGCATACGCTGTAATCCATCATTGTTCTGGCTCTGGATCAGAAGTGCGGAAATCTTTCCGCCCTCGGAAGCCTTTTTTTCTTTTTCTTCGCTCTTCCCGCATCCTGCAATGAGTACGCTTCCTATCATTGCAGTGCTTAAAACTGCTGCCAGCCCTCTGGCGAAAGTTTTCTTCCTCATTTTCGTTCCTCCTTGTGTTATCAGTAATTATTTTTATAACAAAAAACCGGCCTGTCTTCTTCCCAGCCAACCTTCATTCTATAGGTATGGCGGTTTGGATCATAGAGCGGATTTCCCGAGATCTCATCATATTGCCTGGCATGATAAAACATAATCTCTTCCCGGCCGTCCTCACTTTTTACGAACGAATTGTGCCCCGGTCCGTAAAGACCCTTTGCAGGATCACCGGACAGGACCGGACAACGGCTTTTTCCCCAATTCCCGGGGTCCAGTAAATCCTCGCCGGCATCAATGCTCAGCATCCCCATGCAATAGCATTTTCCGGTTGCACTTGCTGAATATGCGATATAGATCTTGCCACCCTTCCTTATTACAGCAGGGCCTTCATTAACCCAGAAATCAATCCTTTCCCAGTCATAATCCGGTGATGAAAGCAGTACCTGCTCTGTTTTTAATTTTAACGGAGATTCCATTTCAGCTATATATAAATTCGATATTTTCTTTCCTGTACTTACCTTCTCTGCCCAGACACAATAAAGCTTATCTTCATGGGTAAATACAGTCATATCCAGAGAAAAATCCTGAAACGTAAATGCGTCCGCCGCTTCTAACATGCCCCTCTCCATCCACGCATCTGCCAGCGGATCCTCTCCCGTACATTCCAGCACATACGGGCGGATATCCCAGATGTTGTCTTTATCGCCCGCTGCGTAGTAGATGTACCATTTTCCCTGAATATAGTGTAGCTCAGGAGCCCAGATATGTATACTCATTCTTCCGTTTTCATGCTTCTTCCAGACTGTAACTTCCTCTGCATCCCGAAGCCCGTCCAATGACTCTGCGCGCCTCAGCACAATCCTGTCGTATTCCGGCACAGACGCCGTAAAATAGTAATTTCCGCTTTTATCCTTCGTTACAAAAGGGTCCGCCCTTTGCCTGATAAAAGGCTGATTAAACTCGGTACTTATATAATTGCTGCTGTTCACGTTACTCCTCCTGTTGATTTTATTTTTTCTGTATCCGCAGCCGGATCATGTTCCATGACAATCCAGGCAGCTCAATCTGCACGTCCCCCCCGGCTGTCTCTGTTCTGCCATTCCCGTGAGGCTTAACCGCTGCACTGCCCAATGAATTCACTGCCTTTTTATCTTCTGATTCCATCACCACATGTTCTATGACATTGCAGCACTCTAACCCCTGCAAATAGAGACGCAAATTTTTCTTGTTTGAACTGTCCCTGTTTATTGCAAATACTACTAATTCAGAATCCGGCTCATTATATACAGCCACATAGTCCAGATTCTTTTTTTCGCCTTCTATGACCCGCCCGTCCAGCACCACGCCTTTCCCATATTCCGCTACATGTGAGAACGGGTAATAGATCGGCTGATACCAGATGCCCCCGTTTTTTTCAGTCATGATCATGGCACTGACATTTACAAGAAGGGACTGGCATGCTATTTTTACCCGGTCTGCATTTTTCAGCAGCGCAAGTATCATTCCACCGAAAAGCAGGCTGTCTTCAAAAGTGTAGACCATCTCACTGATCGCAGGCGCCTGTACCCATGAATTATTATCACACTGCTCTGCCACCTCCTGCGCCCGATACGCCCATACACCCCATTCATCAAAGCTGATGTTAATCTTTTTCTCGGCGCGTTTTTTTGCTTTCACATAATCACATGCTGATACCACATCTTTTATATACCTGTCCATCTCATCTGCCTGAGCCAGGTAATCTTCTGTTCCTTTTTCCTGGCCTGCAAAATATTGATGAAGGGATATGTAATCGATATATTCGTATGTATACTCGAGCACTGTTTCTTCCCACTTTGGAAATGTCTCCATTGTCTTCAGTGAGCTTCCGCACGCCGAGAGTTCAATAGACGGATCGATTATTTTCATCACTTTTGCGGTCTCAGCCGCAAGCCGTCCATATTCTTCCGCAGTTTTATGTCCGATCTGCCAGGATCCGTCCATCTCATTTCCCAGGCACCACATCTTTATATGATAAGGTTCCTCCCGTCCATGGCTCCTTCTGAGATCGCTGTACTTTGTACCTCCCGGGAAATTACAATATTCCAGGTAATGAAGTGCGTCTTCAATTCCTCTGCTCCCCAGATTAACCGCCAGCATTGGGGTTACGTCCGCCTTTTGGGACCATCGGAAGAATTCATCGGTACCGAATTCATTCGTTTCAATCGCTTTCCAGGCAGGTTCCAGGCACTGCGGCCGGTTCGCCTTCGGGCCGACCCCGTCCTCCCAGTGATAACACGAAACAAAGTTGCCTCCCGGGTATCTTACCTGGGTAATTCCTGCGTTCTTTACTGCCTCCATAACGTCCCTGCGGAAACCATCCTCATCTGCCAATGGGTGGGACGGCTCATAGATACCGCCGTATACAACCCTCCCCATATGCTCCAGAAAACTCCCATACAGCCTTGGGTCTATCTCCCCGATTTCATATGCAGTATTTATAAGAATCTTTATTTTACACATCACGATCCTCCCCCTCGTTCTTTGTATTATTAGTTTGAATTTAGCCGGTGTGCGGATACGTACTCGTTATCAGTTATTTTATGTCTTGAATTATATAAGAAATATAGAGTTTATAGAATGTAATTTAAGCAACAGCAACATGTAAGATTTGCAACAAGAAAATTTCTGCATATACTAATAAAAAAGGAATTTTTATTTATGGCTAATACAATTTATACTCCAATCACCGGTATGATTCGAAACATTACACCGTTTTCCAAAGAATGCTGTTCCCAGCTCATCAGTCTGATGACAGATAATGGTCCTGTTAACTTTGTATCCTCTCCCGATACTTACATTGTGAACAATACTTTTTTACTGCCAGGCATGCGTGTCACTGCATTCTTTGATCCAAATCAGCCTGTACCGCTCATCTACCCTCCGCAGTACAGAGCGGCTGTTATTAGTCTGACAATGCGCAATGAACAGATTGCTTATGGGTTCTTTGACCGCAATCTGCTGGCGGCTGATCAGTCACTGCAGTTAAATATCGGTCCTTCAACGAATGTTGTAACGGGGAATGGACAGCGTTTTAACTGTACCATCGGCGGACGAAACCTGATTGTGTTCTATAGCAATACTACACGGAGTATTCCGCCTCAGACTACACCAAGAAAAATCATTGTTATGTGTTGATCTATCGTTTGTAGAATTGATTTGCATTTTAACAAAAAAACCGCAACCCTTGAATACTCAAGGATTGCGGTATTTTTATTATAATTCAGTGCTATGAAATCAATGATTAATCAAGGATCTTAGCAACTTTTCCTGATCCAACTGTACGTCCACCTTCGCGGATAGCGAATCCAAGACCCTCTTCCATAGCTACCGGGTGAATCAGTTCGATTGTCATCTCTACGTTATCTCCAGGCATGCACATCTCAACTCCGTCCGGCAGATCGCAAACACCTGTTACGTCTGTTGTTCTGAAGTAGAACTGCGGTCTGTAGTTGTTGAAGAATGGTGTATGACGTCCACCTTCATCTTTTGTCAGAACGTATACCTGAGCTGTGAATTTCTTGTGGCACTGTACTGTACCTGGTTTGATCAGAACCTGTCCTCTTTCGATTTCAGTTCTCTGAACACCACGAAGCAGAGCACCGATGTTATCTCCAGCCTGAGCCTCATCAAGCAGTTTACGGAACATCTCGATACCTGTTACAACAGTCTTCTTGATGTCTTCGTGGATACCGATGATCTCAACTTCATCAGATACATGAAGTGTACCACGCTCTACTCTACCTGTAGCAACTGTACCACGTCCTGTGATAGAGAATACGTCCTCTACAGGCATCAGGAATGGCTTGTCTGTATCACGCTGCGGATCTGGAACCCAGCTGTCAACTGCGTCCATAAGTTCCATGATCTTGTCTCCCCATTCTCCTGAAGGATCTTCAAGAGCTTTCAGAGCTGATCCCTGGATGATCGGTGTGTCATCTCCCGGGAACTCATACTCGTCAAGAAGTTCACGGATTTCCATCTCTACTAATTCAAGAAGCTCTTCATCGTCTACCATATCGCATTTGTTCATGAATACTACGATATAAGGTACACCTACCTGACGGGACAGAAGGATATGCTCTTTTGTCTGAGCCATAACACCGTCAGTAGCAGCTACTACAAGAATAGCTCCGTCCATCTGAGCAGCACCTGTGATCATGTTCTTTACATAGTCAGCATGTCCCGGGCAGTCAACGTGTGCATAATGACGTTTGTCTGTCTCATACTCAACGTGAGCTGTAGAGATTGTGATACCACGTTCTCTTTCCTCTGGAGCTTTATCAATGTTTTCGAAATCAACTGCTGCGTTACCAGCAACTCTCTGAGAAAGTGTCTTTGTAATAGCAGCTGTTAATGTTGTTTTACCATGGTCAACGTGTCCGATGGTACCAATATTAGCATGTGGTTTTGTTCTTTCAAATTTAGCTTTTGCCATTTTGAATAATCCTCCTTAATATATAGCCCATTTTCGGGCATTTTATTGGTTTTCGCTTTTACTCGGCTAATTCTGATTATATTTCAAAAGGCCGGGTTTTTCAAGCCTTTTTCTGATATTTAGGCATTTTTATTGGATAACACTTTTTCCTGTACAGACTTCGGTACCGGCTCGTAGCTCTCGAAGAACATGGAGTAGTTTCCGCGTCCCTGTGTCCTGGAACGGAGGTCTGTGGAATAGCCAAACATCTCGGACAATGGCACAAATGCGCGGACAATTTTACCGCCGCCCAGATCATCCATACCTTCAATACGTCCACGGCGTGAGTTGATATCACCGATGATATCTCCCATATATTCTTCTGGCATTGTGACTTCTACTTTCATGATTGGCTCAAGAAGTACAGGTGATGATTTTCTCATGGCATCTTTGAATGCGAGAGAGCCGGCAATGTGGAATGCCATTTCACTTGAATCGACTTCATGGTAAGAACCGTCATATACAGTCGCATGAACACCAACAACCGGGAATCCTCCGAGGATACCGGACTTCATAGCTTCTTCGATACCCTGGCCTACAGCCGGAATATATTCTTTCGGAATAGATCCGCCGACTACGCTGGAGTCGAACTTGTAAATCTCTTCTCCATTGACATCCATTGGTTCAAATTTAACTTTACAGTGTCCGTACTGTCCACGTCCACCTGACTGTTTTGCATACTTGCTGTCTACGTCTACAGGTTTTGTGAAGGACTCTTTGTAAGCAACCTGCGGTGCACCTACGTTAGCCTCTACCTTGAATTCACGCAGAAGTCTGTCTACGATGATCTCCAGATGAAGCTCACCCATACCTGCGATGATTGTCTGTCCTGTCTCTTTATCTGTGTGTGCACGGAATGTCGGGTCTTCCTCTGCAAGTTTTGCAAGGGATTCTCCAAGCTTGCCCTGAGAAGCCTTTGTCTTTGGCTCGATTGCGAGCTCGATAACCGGCTCTGGGAATTCCATGGACTCCAGGATAACCGGATGCTGTTCGTTACAGATTGTATCACCTGTTGTTGTGAACTTGAATCCGATAGCAGCAGCGATGTCTCCTGCATATACTTTATCCAGTTCTGCTCTCTTATTGGCATGCATCTGAAGGATACGTCCAACACGTTCTTTTTTGCCCTTTGTTGCGTTCAGAACGTAAGAACCGGAATTTATGGAACCTGAGTATACTCTGAAGTAAGCAAGCTTACCTACAAACGGGTCAGTCATAATCTTAAATGCCAGTGCTGAGAATGGTTCTTCATCAGATGAATGTCTCACCACGTTGTTTCCGTCTGCATCCACACCCTCGATTGGCGGGATATCTGTCGGAGCCGGCATATATTCGATCACTGCATCCAATAACTTCTGGACGCCTTTGTTTCTGTATGCTGTACCGCAGCATACCGGAACAGCTGTACACTCGCAGGTTCCCTTTCTCAGGGCAGCCTTCAGTGCTTCAACAGAAGGTTCTTCACCCTCCAGGTATTCCAGCATCAGATCGTCGTCTAATTCGCAGATCTTCTCGACTAATTCTGTACGATACAGTTCTGCGTCGTCTTTCATATCGTCCGGAATCTCTACTACAGAAATATCTTCGCCTTTATCATCATTATAGATATAAGCCTGCATCTCCATTAAGTCGATGATCCCTTTGAATTCGTCTTCTTTGCCGATTGGCAGCTGAAGACAAATTGCATTTTTACCAAGTCTGTTCTTGATCTGCTCTACAGCATTGTAGAAATCAGCTCCCAGAATGTCCATCTTATTGATGAACGCCATTCTCGGTACGTTGTATGTGTCTGCCTGACGCCATACGTTTTCTGACTGGGGCTCAACACCGCCCTTAGCACAGAATACACCTACGGCACCATCCAGCACACGAAGTGAACGTTCAACTTCTACGGTAAAGTCAACGTGTCCCGGTGTATCGATGATATTAATTCGATGTTCCAGGGCACCCGGCTTTGGTTGCGTCTTTTCTTCCAAAGTCCAGTGACATGTTGTAGCAGCTGAAGTAATTGTGATACCTCTCTCCTGTTCCTGCTCCATCCAGTCCATGGTCGCAGTACCCTCGTGAGTATCACCTATCTTATAGTTTACACCAGTATAATACAGGATACGCTCAGTCAATGTTGTCTTACCAGCATCGATATGAGCCATGATCCCTATATTCCTGGTCCTTTCTAGTGGATATTCTCTTCCAGCCAAGATTTTTTCCTCCTAATTAAAAACGGTAGTGAGCAAATGCTTTATTTGCCTCTGCCATCTTATGCATATCTTCTTTCTTCTTCACTGATGAACCAGTGTTATTGGCTGCATCCAGAATTTCATTTGCAAGCCTTTCTTCCATTGTCTTCTCACCTCTGTTGCGAGAATAGGTTGTTAACCAGCGAAGTGCAAGAGCCTGTCTTCTGTCTGCTCTTACTTCGATCGGCACCTGATAAGTTGCACCACCGATACGTCTTGCCTTAACTTCGAGAACTGGCATGATATTGTTCATTGCTTCCTCGAAAACCTCGATAGCCGGCTTATCAGCCTTTGCCTCAACTCTCTCAAACGCTCCGTATACAATCTTCTGTGCTACACCCTTCTTACCATCTAACATAATGTTGTTGATAAGTTTGGTAACAACCTTATTGTTGTATATTGGATCCGCTAATACATCTCTTTTTTGAGTATGTCCTTTACGTGGCACGGTCCTTCCCTCCTTAATCATTATTTCCGGTCTCTGCCGGGATTAATTCATCGGTACTCACATGTGTCTTTCTATGGAAATCGCGCTTCATGTGCTCGTGGCCGCGGGACCTGTCTATAAACGTCAGCGCTTCATCAATTGAATGGACTAAGCGCCTGCATAAATCCGCAACCTACGATAATCATAGTTCTGTTTGTGATACGATTTAACTGTTTAGTTACATAATCTGCTAATTAGACAAACCTTTAAAAGCCGCTTTTATTTTGCGTCTTTTGGTCTCTTAGCGCCGTATTTAGAACGAGCCTGTCTTCTCTTAGCAACACCTGCTGTATCAAGTGTACCTCTTACGATATGGTATCTTGTACCTGGCAGGTCCTTAACTCTTCCTCCACGGATCAGAACAACACTATGCTCCTGCAGGTTGTGTCCTTCACCTGGGATATAGCTTGTTACTTCGATTCCATTAGAGAGACGAACTCTGGCGATTTTTCTCAGAGCTGAGTTAGGCTTCTTTGGTGTAGCTGTCTTAACAGCTGTACATACACCCCTCTTCTGTGGTGCAGATACATTCGTAGCACGTTTCTGCAGAGAGTTGTATCCTTTCTGAAGTGCCGGTGCTGTTGATTTCTTTTCAGAAGTCTGACGTCCTTTTCTAACTAACTGGTTAAATGTTGGCATTCTTTTTCACCTCCTATGATTCTTTCGTTTCCTTCTCACTTATGTGGAAAGGGGTTGCAGATAATCGTAATTATCTTGATTTACGCGCCAAAAAATAATGCCTTTTTATGCACGCTAAATTAGTTTATTACGTTTTTGCGGGAAAGTCAAGGGATTTTCGATGATTTTTACGGAACTTTTTTGTTTCTTGATGTTCAAAGGGGTCAGACCCCTCTGCAGAAGGGGCGGCCCCCTTTGCAGAAGGGACTGGCCCCTCCTCACAGTTTAGTACGCTTTTCCCCAGTAGACCATATGCTTCGCCGGTTTTCCGCAGCAGATGCACACGTCTGAGAGATGTTCTTCGTCATCCGGGATACATCTGGAAGATGCACCGCCTGTCTGGGTTTTGATTTCGTCTTCACAAGCCTCGTCACCACACCACATAGCTTTGATAAATCCACGGTTGCCCTGGAATTTTTCGTTCATTTCTTCCATCGTTACCGCACTGTCTATATGGGAATCCAGAAATGCTTTTGCCCTGTCAAACATATCTTTCTGGATTGTTTCCAGGATGTCGCCCAATTTTGTCGTAATCTCGTCCATGGATACGACGATTTTTTCTCTTGTATCGCGCCGTACTACTACAACCTGATTGTTTTCAATGTCTTTTGGACCGATTTCTATTCTGGTCGGGATGCCGAGCATCTCCTGCTCACTGAATTTCCACCCGGGACTCTTTTCCGAATCATCGATCTTCGCCTTATAGCCCGCATCCTTCAGGGCGCCAAGCAGTTCGTTCGCTTTCTCGAGAACGCCCTCTTTGTGCTGGGCGATCGGAATCACTCTCGTCTGGACAGGTGCAATTCTCGGCGGCAGCACCAGGCCGCTGTCATCGCCGTGCACCATGATAATGGCGCCGATGATTCTCGTGGACAGCCCCCAGGATGTCTCATATACACTGTGCAGCTCGTTGTTCTTATCCGCATATTTGATATCAAACGCATCCGGAAATGCACTTCCAAAGAAATGACTTGTTGCGGACTGCAGTGCCTTTCCATCGTGCATCAGCGCCTCCACTGTGTATGTGTCCTGCGCCCCGGCAAACTTTTCACTTTCTGTTTTCCGCCCGGAAATCAGGGGAATTGCCAGGTCATCCTGAATAAAGTCTCTGTATACATCACGCATGGTCAGTGTCCGCTGCTCCGCCTCTTCGTATGTTGCATGGATCGTATGTCCTTCCTGCCACAAGAATTCTCTGGAACGCAGGAAAGGTCTCGTGGTCTTTTCCCATCGCAATACGGAACACCACTGATTCCATACTTTCGGCAGATCCCGGTAAGACTGCACTGTTCTGCTCCACAAATCACAGAACATGGTCTCTGATGTAGGCCTGATGCAGAATCTTTCCTGCAGTCTCTCCAGGCCGCCGTGGGTCACCCATGCCACTTCAGGAGCAAATCCTTCAATATGGTCCGATTCCTTCTGAAGCAATGCCTCCGGGATCAGAACAGGAAGATAGACATTCTCTACTCCGGTCTCTTTAAACCGCCTGTCGAGGCCGCTCTGGATATTCTCCCAGATTGCATACCCATTGGGCAGATAATTCAGACATCCTTTTACTCCCGAATAGTCGCACAGCTTTGCCTCACGGACTACATCTGTATACCACTGTGCAAAGTCCTCGTCTCTTGATGTGATTGATTCAACCAGTTTCTTTTCCTTAGCCATAATATGTCTCCTTTTCCATTCTCCAGGGCCCCTGCCCGTATTTCATGTGTCAGAAAGTCGTGCTGTCCCGGTGTTTTTGTATACTCAGGTATCCCGGGTATGCCGGTTATACATTATTCTGCAGCTTGCTGCAGATCCGCCCGCAGGGCATGAGTTACGGGATGCCCTTTGGGTATACTTAAATATACAAAAACGCCGGGACCTTCTTCCCCTCCAAAAAGGGACCGAAAGTCTCGGCGGTACCACCCTAATTAACTGCATCTCCTGACGCAGCTCACTCAAACACCGTTAACGCCGGTTCTACGCCGTGCTTTCACACAGCAGCTCCCGGGCCGGTTCTATACATTCTCCGCAAAGGCCTCACACCTAACGGCCTCCTCTCTGTATCGTTTCCTGCATATACTATTCCCGTTCATCGCCTGTAGTAACTGTGATTCTACTCGAAAACCCTCTCTTTGTCAAGGGATTCTGCTCCGCTAATCTTGATCCTGACGGCTTCGCCTTGTATCAGTTCAGGAAAGTCTGTCCTGTTACGTTACCTTTCATTCCCTGCGGACTTATACAGTAACGTCATCTTATCCCTGAACCTGCAGCAGCTTCTGTTTCAGCTCGCCCTCCAGACGCATCATCTCCTGCTCTGCCTCACGGCGTTTCTGTCTGCCCTCCTGCTGGATGTGCATCACTTCGTCGAGCGTAGAAATCAGAGATTCGTTCGTCATCTTCAGCGTTTCAATGTCTACAATGCCGCGTTCTGACTCTTTGGCAGTTTCAACTGTTGCCATTTTCAGTTTCTCGGCATTCTTACGCAGCAGCTGATTTGTCATGTCTGTCACTTCGCGCTGGGCAGCAGCTGCCTGAGCCGAATGCTCCACACCGAGAGCCAGAACCATCTGACTCTTCCACAATGGTATGGTATTTACGATCGTGGACTGGATCTTTTCTACCATAAGGGTGTCATTCCCCTGCACGAGGCGGATCTGAGGCGCGGTCTGGATTGAAATGGTGCGGGTCAGCTCGAGGTCATGTATTTTCTTTTCAAATCTGTTGCACATGGAGTCCAGGTCTCTGGCAGCCTGTGCATCCTCCGGCAGTCCGTCTCTCTGGGCCTTATTCAGCAGTTCCGGAAGTTTCGTGGTGCGTACCTCCTGCAGTTTCTTTTTTCCTGCCAGTATATACATGGAAAGTTCTTTAAAGTAGGTCAGATTCACCTCATACATTTTATCCAGTATCGCAATATCTTTTAACAGCTGTACCTGATGGTTCTCAAGTACTTTACATATCTGGTTAATGTTTGTCTCCGCCTTAGTATACTTTGACTTCATGGCATTTATTTTGTTAGAAGTCTTCTTAAATATCCCCAGGAACCCCTTCTCTTCCTCTTCATCAAAATCCTTCAGCTCTTTCACTACGCCAGACAAAAGGTCTCCGATTTCCCCCAGGTCTTTCGTCTTAACGTTCTCCAGCGCCGTCTCAGAAAAGTCCGCCATCTTCTTCTGTGTGCCTGCCCCATACTGAAGAATAACGGAAGAATTGGTCAGGTCGATCTGGTTTGCAAAGTTATCGACTGCCCGTCTTTCTTCATCCGTCAATATGTTGTCATCAAATACAACTTCTTCTTTCTCCACGACCTCTACTGCCTGTTTTTGCTCCTGGAAAGGTTCCAGCGTCAGTTCAGGGGTTGCTGCAAATCCTTCAAATTCGTTGTTCATTTTACTTCCTCCATCCGGTAAGTCTGCATCTAATTTTTTTCTACTTTTTAAAATCGTCCTTGGTAAGTCCCTCCTGTGCCAGCATTGTGTTCAGAACCGATATATCGGCCGATACATTCCATGCCGTATCCTGGAACAGGCTGTCCAGAAGTTTCTCAAACGCTGCATTTAAAGTATCCAGAGTTTTCTCGATCTCACTCTTGGATGAAATAATATTGGCTCCCTGAACCGGCTGTGCATCCAGCTCCTCATAGGCCTCCAGAAGCTTGACTGTTGTCGGAAGATAATACTCCATCATCCGCCGGATATCCGGTAAATTCTCCGGATTCTGTTCAACCCGGTCAAAAATCCGGTCCACCAGGGTCTGTATACGGGATATCTTTGCCGAAATCTCTTCCCCCGGAATCGCATCATTACATTTTTCGATCTTTTTGATATACTCATCCCCCGCCCGGATAATCTCTTTTACCTGCGGGTCCATATTCATATCCTCCTCAGCCCGGCGCGCTTTCTCCAAACGTTCCTCCTGTTTCTGCTTTTCTATGCGCTGCATGAGGTCTGTATACTGGGCATAGGCCTCATTGCTGACGATCAGGCAGGTTCTCTGGCCGTCCAGATGCCCTTGCATGAACCAGCCTTTATTGATCATCTTTTCAAGATCTTTTACGATATACTTGGGGGGTTTTTTCAAGCGCTGTGCCAGCTCCTTGATTTCACAGTATTCTTTTCCGCCCATTTCTCTGATATATACACGGAACCGCTTCACTTTTCCAAGAAGACTTGTCCCGACACCAGCGAGAATGGCCCCAGCCCCCAGAAATGCCCCCAGCACGCACGCTGTTACCCGGAAACTGCTGCTGAAATCAAAAGCAGTAATTCCTACAACCACAACGAGTATCAGCAATAAAAGCATGGAAATTCCCAGTGTATAACCTGCAGCAGCAAGAATAACCCCTCCGACTTTGGTTCCGGTCGTGCTTACAAACAGACGGGAATTCTTCTGAACAGGCGGGGAATTCTGCACGTTCCGGTACTGCCGGCCTGCAGCCGCTGCGCGGTCCTGCGTTCTTTGTCCCTGCCATCCCTGTTCCCGTCTTTGTCCGGAATCCGTGTTCCATCGGTAACCTGCGTTTTCCTGCCCCGGGCCTCCCTGATACCTGTATGTATTCCCGTTGGACTGCCGGCGGCTGTTCTGCCAGGATTGATTTTTAAAGTTCTTCGCAGTCTTGTCAACTGCATCCCCTACAGCATCCCCCATTGTATGAATGCCTTTTTCCAGTCCATCCATGGCATGATTAACGGTATTTGTAATTGTCTGGTTTAACCTGTTAAAATCCTGGGAATCCACAGCATCCTGCACCGTCCTGCGGATATCTTCCCCAAATCGTTCCCAATCCTGGTTCTTCATCTTTTCCACCTACCTTGTCAGAATATATACAAAAAATCCTGCATAAAACAGCAGAAACAATAAGCCTTCCAGCTTAGACAGTCCCTTTCTGCTGACAGCGCACACATACACCAGAAAACTTGCCGCGATCAGGATCACCGTATCCCAAACCGCAAAAGCATTTACAGTAATCGGTGTAATAGATGCGGAAGCCCCTAAGATCAACAGAATGTTAAATACATTAGAGCCAACCACATTGCCCAGTGCGAGATCATTTTCCCCCTTTTTAGCTGCCACCATTGAAGTTACCAGCTCGGGCAGGGAAGTCCCCAATGCTACTATAGAAAGCCCGATAAATGTCTGACTTAATCCAAAACTCAGTGCAATCTCCGTCGCGCTGTCCACAACAAAGTTGCCGCCGATGATGATGCCAGCTATCCCAATTACAATATAACCCACACTGCGAAGAGGAGTCAAGACTTCATATTCTTCTACAGGCTCTCCCGACTGTTCTATTTGCCTGCGGGAGTGCATGGCATCGGTCACTGCGACGCATAAAAATCCAATAAACAGAACCAGAAGAAAAATTCCCACGCCTCTTGTGAGTACGTATTCTCTGTCATTTTCAAGTATGCCGCTGAAATGAAATCCGGTAAGCCCCAGCAATAAAACCAATGTGATTATTATAGAAAACGGGAACTCTCTTTTCAGTATAGACCACTTCACCTGAATTGGACGCACCATCGCGCTTGCCCCAAGTACAACCAGCAGATTAAATATATTCGAACCGATCACATTACTGACTGCAAGGTCATTTTTCCCCTGAAGTGCAGCCGTTATACTGACGGAGGCCTCCGGCATGCTTGTCCCAAAAGCGACGATTGTCAGGCCGATAATGATTGATGGCACCCGTAATATCTTTGCAATGCTTGAACTTCCGTCCACAAAAAAATCCGCACCTTTTATCAGCAGAAAAAAACCTATTATTAACAGCAGATATGTTATCATACTTGACCTCGCTTTTCTTTTATACGATAATCAGTGTAGTCAGATTTTTCTGAAAAGTCAAGGATATACCAGCAAAGGAGTAAATAAAATGAACCCGGACATCTTATATGAAGACGAGGACATCATCGTTTGTGTCAAACCGGCCGGAATACCAACCCAAAGCAGCCGAATAGGAACCCCCGATATGATCAGTATTCTGAAAAACCATATCCATAAAAACAATCCCAGAAAACAGCCGCCCTACCTCGCCGTCATCCACCGCCTCGATCAGCCGGTGGAAGGCCTTCTCGTATTTGCCAAGACGCCTGCTGCCGCCCGGGAACTGAACAAACAGCTGACCCGGTTCGGATTCGGCAAGCATTACCGTGCGCTCCTTACCGGAATCCCCGCCGCCATGGAGGGAGATCTGGCAGATTACCTTGTAAAAGACGGCAGAAACAATACGACAAAGGTCTGCACACCTGAAACTCCGGGTGCAAAAAAAGCGCTCCTGCATTATAAAATTATAGAATCCAGTCCGGATTCTGCCTGTTCCCTGGCGGAGATCACCCTGGAAACAGGCCGCCACCACCAGATCAGAGTACAGATGGCACATATGGGAACCCCCATCGCCGGTGACAGAAAGTATGGCCGGGAATCCGAGAAGACCTCTGAGTCCTGCGGGCTTCAGCTGTTTGCCTGCCGTTTGAAGTTTAAACATCCGCGCTCAGGCAAAATAATGGACTTCCAGACAGACCGGCTTAAATCAATAAATATCGTCGCATTGTGAAATTTATAACAATCAGGTACAAAGGGGTCAGACCCCTTTTTTGAAAAAACAGGCTGCTGCAAGCTCGCAAGAGCTGCAGCAGCCTTCCATTTACTACATTTACATTTCCCCAAGAACTGTTTCCGGCTCGTCCTCTATTGACTGGGAATACTTCTCCAGGATTGTACTTTGAATACGCTCTCTGGTCCCGGAATTGATTGGGTGCGCGATGTCACGGTATTCACCGTCAAGAGCTTTCTTGCTCGGCATTGCGATAAACAGGCCCTTCTCGCCTTCTATCACTTTAATATCATGGACAACAAATTCGTCGTCAATTGTGATAGAAACAACTGCCTTCAACTTCCCTTCCTTTGCCACCTTGCGCACACGCACATCTGTGATTTGCATAATGTTCAAGTCTCCTTTCTCCGCCTGCATTAGTTCTGCGCCCTATTGAGACATGACTCAATAAGCCTAACCTTTATAATGCATACCGTTCGTTTTTCTCAACTACCACTTTCACACCATTCTCACCAACATGCCTTGTGTTCGCTCTTATCGTATCGCGACTCTCTACTACACAGTTTTCAATGTAAGTATTGTCCCCAAGATAAACGTCGTTCAGGATGATAGAGTTCTTGATAACGCAGTTATTGCCCACAAATACCTTTTTGAATAAAACGGAATTTTCAACGGTTCCGTTAATAATACTTCCGCTTCCAATGAGACTGTTCTTAACAACCGCCCCCGGATTATACTTAGCCGGCGGAAGATCACTGACCTTGGAATTCACCGGCGGAAGCTCCTTAAAGAAATAGCTGCGCACCTCCGGTTTCAGGAAATCCATATTTGTCTGGTAATATGCGTCCACTGTTGAGATGTTACTCCAGTAGCTGTTTATCTTATAACCGTATATTTTCTTCAGATTCTTATAACGAATCAGAATATCGGTTACAAAATCATGTCTTTCCTCTTCTGCACAGTGCTCGATGAGGTCGATAAGCTGTCTTCTCCTGATGACATAGATACCAGTAGAAATCGTATGTGAGTGAGCCACCATCGGCTTTTCCTCAAACTCTTCAATCCTTGCGGATTCATTCATGCGCACGGTGCCAAAGCGGGTAGCGTCCTCCCCGGCTTCCAGATCCTTGCACACAACGGTAATGTCTGCCTTCTTCGCGATGTGGTACTCAAGCACTTTATTATAGTCAAGCTTGTACACCGCATCTCCTGATGTAATGATTACATACGGCTCATGGCACTTCTTCAGGAAATCCAGATTCTGATAGACAGCATCCGCCGTTCCACGGTACCAGTATCCATTCTCCGCCGTAATCGTAGGGGTGAATACGAACAGCCCCCCCTGCTTTCTTCCAAAATCCCACCATTTAGATGAATTCAAATGTTCATTCAGGGATCTTGCATTATATTGCGTCAGCACAGCAACCTTCTGAATATGGGAGTTTGCCATGTTACTCAATGCAAAATCTATTGCTCTGTAACTGCCCGCTACCGGCATCGCCGCAACAGCACGTTTGGAGGTCAATTCCATCATCTTTCTGTTGTTTCCGCCTGCTAAGATTATACCTACTGCTCTCATACACGATCACCTGCCTTTATTAATGTCTCTCCGCTTGCAAGTACTCCGGCGCTGTAATCCTCTATGGACGTAACACCGCTAATGGCGGTATTCTTACCGATCTGCACTCCGGACGGTATTACTGAATTCTCCCCGATGGTTGCGAGGCCGCCGCCATAAACATTCGGTTTTTCTTTGTTCGGGACTTCGCTTCCGATCCCGATCACAGTATCATTGCCAACCTTGGTTCCCTCGGCAATAATCGCCTTATAAATCACGCAGTTATCTCCAATGGTAACATCCCTCATGATAATGGAGTCTCTGATAATGCTCCCCTTACCTACAGTTACACCGCCTCCAAGCACAGAATTATGAATCTCGCCGTAGATCTCCGAACCGTTGCTGATAATACATCTGTCAACTACGGACTGTTCCGAAATATACTGTGGTGGAATATTGGCACTGTTGGTATAGATCTTCCAGAATTCTTCATAGAGGTTGAACTCGGGGATAATATCGATTAATTCCATATTTGCTTCCCAGTAAGAGCTCAGTGTTCCGACATCTTTCCAATAGCCGTTATACTCATATGCAAACATCCGCTTGCCATTCTCGTGGCAGTACGGAATGATATGCTTCCCAAAATCACAATTCGGCTGTTCCGAAAGTTTAAGCAATGCATCCTTCAGTACCTGCCAGCTGAATATGTAGATACCCATTGATGCCAGGTTGCTGCTCGGTTTTTCCGGTTTCTCTTCGAATTCTTTGATCCTGCTCTCATCATCTGTAACGACAATACCAAAACGACTTGCTTCCTCCATCGGTACCGGCATGGCTGCTATGGTGACATCCGCTTTATTCGCCTTATGGAAATCCAGCATCACTTCATAATCCATCTTATAAATATGGTCACCGGAAAGAATCAGCACATAGTCAGGATTGTAAGTCTCCATATAGTCGAGGTTCTGGTAAATCGCATTCGCTGTCCCTGTATACCACTCACTGCTTGTACTCTTCTCGTACGGCGGAAGAATCGTCACCCCTCCGACATTGCGGTCCAAATCCCACGGAATTCCAATTCCTATATGAGTATTCAATCGTAAAGGCTGATACTGTGTTAAAACACCCACGGTATCAACGCCTGAATTAATACAGTTACTGAGCGGGAAATCAATGATACGGTACTTTCCGCCAAATGCAACTGCCGGCTTGGCCACTTTTGCGGTAAGGACTCCCAATCGACTGCCCTGTCCTCCTGCTAACAGCATTGCAATCATTTCCTTTTTAATCATGTCGTCACCTCATTTCTAGTTAGTTGGGTTTATTATAACACACTTTTATCTCCCGCACACATTTTTTACAAATTTTTAGCGGAACGTTTTGCCTTTTTGTTAATTTTGCACAAAAAGAACATCTTTAAAATTTCCCCATATATAGTATAATATAAAAAGCAGTTAATGTTTATGACAAATTTTAAGATTTTTTTAAAGGAGAAGGAATAAATTTATGTATAAGATCAATTTCAAAAAACCAATTCATATCCATTTTATAGGGATTGGCGGCATCAGCATGAGTGGTCTGGCCGAGATACTTCTAAAAGAAGGATTTACAGTATCTGGTTCTGATTCCAGAAAGTCACCACTAACTCAGCAGCTGGAAGACAAGGGTGCCCGCATATTTTACGGACAGAAGGCCGGCAATATTATAAATGGGATTGAATGTGTGGTTTACACTGCTGCTATCAGCCGTGATAATCCGGAGCTGATTGAAGCAGTTGCACGTAAGATACCGATGCTTACCAGGGCAGAACTGCTTGGACAGCTGATGAAAAACTATAAGAATCCCATTGCCGTTTCCGGAACACATGGGAAGACCACAACCACCTCCATGATTTCCCATATTCTCCTGGAAGGAAATCTGGACCCAACTATATCGGTTGGCGGCATTCTGCAGGCCATCGGCGGCAACATACGTGTAGGTAATTCCGAAACCTTTATTACGGAAGCCTGTGAATATACAAACAGCTTTCTGGATTTTTACCCCAGAATCAGCGTTATCCTCAATATAGAAGAAGATCATCTGGACTTTTTCAAAGACCTGGAAGATATCCGTCATTCATTTCACCAGTTTGCATCCCTGCTCCCTCCCGACGGAACCCTTGTTATCAATTCAAATATACAGAACTATGAAGAGATCTGCGATGGGCTTAACTGCAGCGTCATCACTTACGGAAGTTCCCCGGATTCCAACTACAGCGCGCAGAATATCAGTTACGACGATAAAGGCTGTGTCTCTTTTGACCTGCTTCGGAACGGAACTCCTGCAGAACACGTTGTCCTTTCTGTCACCGGAGACCACAATGTTTCCAATGCGCTTGCTTCTATCGCAGTTGCAGAGCTGCTTGGCGTTCCAGCCGATATGATACAGAAGGGGCTGATCTCCTTCTCCGGGACAGACCGCCGTTTTGAATACAAGGGCACCCTAAACGGCACCACAATCGTGGATGATTATGCCCACCATCCCACAGAAATTGCCGCAACCTTAAAGGCTGCAAAGCACTATCCGCACGAAGGACTGTGGTGTGTATTCCAGCCCCACACTTACACCCGGACAAAGGCATTTTTCCATGAGTTTGCAGAGGCTCTGTCCCATGCGGACCATGTGGTCTTAGCAGATATCTACGCCGCAAGAGAAACGGATACGCTGGGAATATCCTCCAGCGATCTGGCGCAGGAGCTCTCAAAACTGGGAACCGACTCACATTATTTTCCGTGTTTTGAGGAAATCGAAGATTTCTTAAGAGAGAACTGTAAACCCGGTGACCTGTTGATAACTATGGGAGCTGGAGATGTAGTAAATATCGGGGAAGAACTGTTAAAATAAAACTTATCCACACTTTCCCCACACAGTTATCTACAAAAAACTCTGTTTTACCCACTAAAAAACACTTTGTCCCTCAACAATAAGGTGCTATAATACCTATACGCATAAGAGTTAAATCTATTTAAGACTAATACTGCACCCGCCTGACCTTCCCGCTCAGCGGCCTGATTAACCCCGATTTAACCAGCGCAGATACGGCTGCGCTTTTTAAATCTGCCTTAATCATCCTACTAAGCGGAACATTCAGCCGGGTATGTATTCGATCTGACATACTCTGGTAAGAAAAGGTCACCGTTCAGGCCTGCTTGAACGGTTGCAAAAAAGTGAAGGGTGGGGAAACATAATTTATGAAAACACTGACATTGAAGAATAAATTCCAGACAAACGTGACCCTGGTTACAAATGATTTTATAGATAACTATATGATCCAGGCGAACGGTGAATTTGTAAAGGTCTATTTATTCCTGCTGAGGCATCTCGATGATCCCTGTTCTTCTCTCACAATCTCTACGATTGCTGATTGTCTGAACAACACCGAGAACGATATTCTGAGGGCCTTCAGATTTTGGGAATCTGAAGGGCTTTTAAGCCTGGAAAAAGATGAAGAAGGCCGGATCATTGGAATTGAACTGGAACGGACCCCCTCCATCGCCCCAAGAAAAGTAACTGCCTTGAAGGGCTCTCCTGCCGCTGCAAAGCCGGCAGCCAGAGAGCGGAAGCCCTCTGCACAGCCAGCCTCGCAGCCTGCAGCTGCGTGTCCGGCTGAACCGAAGTCAAAAGCAATTCCCCTGACTTCCTTCAAAGCGCAAAAAGAATTAAAGTCGCTTCTTTTCATAGCGGAACAGTACCTCGGCAAGACCTTGTCCAGCACCGATGTGGACGCTATTACATATTTTTATGAGACACTTGGCATGTCAGCCGATTTAATCGAATATCTGATTGAATCCTGCGTTGAGAACGGTCATAGAAGTATTCACTATATTCAGAAAGTTGCCCTCTCCTGGTCAGACAGTGGTATCACTTCGGTCGAACAGGCCCGCCAGCATTCCTCGGCATACAATAAGAACTGCTACACCGTTCTGAATGCATTTGGTATTAAGAACAGAGGACCCGCAGCAGCTGAACTTTCTTATATTAAGAAATGGACGGAGGAATTCGGCTTTACTCTCGATATCATTCAGGAAGCCTGCAGCCGGACTATAACAGCTACCCATCAGCCCAGTTTTGAATATGCTGATTCGATCCTCACCAAATGGAATGAAAATCAGGTAATCCATCTGAAAGATATCGCTGTTCTGGACGCCGCCTTCCAGAAAGAAAAATCTTCCAGGAAGTCTTCTGACTCAAGGCAGAAGCCAGTCACCAAGAATCTTAACAACTTCGAAAGACGCGCCTACGACATGGAATCGCTGGAAGAGCAACTATTAAACAGTAATTAAAAGGAGCATAAACTTGGGACTTAAAGCATCACAATATCAGGCCATTATGCGTGATTATGAACAGCGCCAGCTCCGTAATCACGATAGATTGACCAGACATTATGGAGAGGTGTATAAAAAGCTTCCGGAATTCAAATCGATCGATGAATCCATTTCCATTCTGTCCGTCCAGTACGGCCGCAAACTGTTGAATGGGGACGACAAGGCCATAGATTCCCTGAAAGAGGAACTGGCGATTCTGAGAAGCAGTAAAAAAGAACTTCTGCATTCCGGAGGATTCCCTGAGGATTATCTGGAACCTATTTATGACTGTAAAGACTGCATGGATACCGGCTACATCGGCAATCAGAAGTGCCACTGCTTTAAGAAGGCCGTAATTGGCATCCTCTATGAACAGTCCAATCTGAAGCAGGTTCTAAAGCAGGAGAACTTCGGCACCTTTTCTCTAGATTACTATTCCAACAATTATATAGACACTAAAACAGGGCGTTCTTCCATGCAGGTAATACAGGATGCCCTTAAGCTATGCCATCATTTCGCCGACACATTCGGAACAGAATTTAACAACCTCTTCCTCTACGGGGACGTAGGAGTAGGCAAAACTTTCCTTTCTAACTGTATTGCAAAAGAACTGATGGACAGAGAATATTCCGTTCTCTACTTTTCATCTTCAAAGTTTTTTTCAATTCTAGCCAAAAATACATTTGACAAAAACAATATTGATGCGCAGAATATGTATGAGTATATATTTGACTGCGATCTGCTGATTGTCGATGATCTTGGAACAGAATTCACGAACTCATTTGTGGCATCACAGTTTTTTACCTGCATTAATGAACGGCTGCTCAGCCGCAAATCAACCATTATATCAACCAATCTGTCTCTGGACACTCTGGCCGACCTTTATACAGAACGGTCCTTCTCCAGAATTACCAGTAATTACACGATGGTCAAACTGATTGGCGATGATATCAGAATCAAAAAGAAATTAATCAAAAACAGGGAGGAACACTCATGTTACACCGCACAGAAAGAACTCTAGAAAACATTCCAGTTGGCGCTCTGGGCCTGATTCCGGTCGTGGGCTGCGAGGAACTCGGAAAAAAGGTCAATGATTACCTGGTCAAATGGAGGAGGGAAAGTGCCATTGAGCACAAGGATGATGTAGCATTCTCCGGATACGAAAAGGATACTTACATTGTAGACTGTGCTGTGCCGAGATTCGGTTCCGGCGAGGCAAAGGGCATTATCAATGAATCCGTACGCGGGATGGATCTCTATCTTATGGTAGACGTATGCAACTACAATATCACCTACTCCCTGACGGGCAATATCAACCACATGTCCCCGGATGACCATTTTCAGAATCTAAAGCGCGTCATTGCCGCAATCGGCGGTAAAGGCCGGCGCATTAACGTCATCATGCCATTTTTATACGAAAGCCGACAGCACAAAAGAAACGGGCGTGAATCTCTGGACTGTGCGCTTGCACTCCAGGAACTTGTCCGCATGGGTGTAGACAATATTATCACTTTCGATGCGCACGATCCAAGGGTTCAGAATGCAATCCCTCTGAACGGCTTCGAAACTGTACCGCCGACTTATCAGTTTATCAAGGGCCTTCTGCGCAATGTGGACGACCTTCAGATTGACACGGAACACATGATGATTATCAGCCCGGATGAAGGCGGCACCAACCGCGCCGTTTACCTTGCCAATGTCCTTGGCCTTGATATGGGTATGTTCTACAAACGCCGCGATTATACAAAGATAGTCAACGGACGTAACCCTATTGTTGCCCATGAATTCCTGGGAAGCTCCGTAGAGGGCAAAGACGTCGTCATCATCGACGATATGATCTCTTCCGGAGACAGTATGATTGAGGTTGCAACCGAATTAAAGCGCAGGAAAGCAAAACGAATCTATACTGCAGCAACGTTCGGCCTGTTCACCAACGGAATGGACAAGTTTGACAAGGCATACGAGGACGGTATTATTACAGGAATTCTGACAACAAATTTGATCTACCAGTCTCCAGAGCTGCTGTCCAAGCCATATTATATTAATTGCGACATGAGCAAATATATCGCACTGCTGATCGATACGCTCAACCATGACGGATCCATCAGCACACTGCTCAATCCTAACGAAAGAATCCAGCATGTCCTTCAGGAATACCGTAATAGATAGGACTAACTTAATTTTTTAATTTCATAAAAAACAGTCCTCACAGACATTTTAAGTCTGTGAGGACTGTTTTTCTT
Organism: Eubacterium sp. BIOML-A2; assembly: GCF_009680135.1. Classification (NCBI taxonomy): domain Bacteria; kingdom Bacillati; phylum Bacillota; class Clostridia; order Eubacteriales; family Eubacteriaceae; genus Eubacterium; species Eubacterium sp. BIOML-A2. The sequence goes on along the minus strand of NZ_WKZK01000004.1, from coordinate 73,960 downwards.
TCATCCCAGGTTACAGGTTTCATTTGAATTCGTCTTGTTATATCTCTAGTCAGCCATGGACAGCGCCATTCGAATCATATCGTCAAAGCTTTCCTGCCGTTCCTTTGTTGAACACTGTTCGCCATTGAACATCAAATCTGCTATTGTACACAAAGCCACTGCCTTCTTTCCTGCTTCAGCTGCATTTATATACAGCGCCGCAGACTCCATTTCCGCTGCCAGTATTCCCATACTGGTCCATTTATCATACCATTCATCCGAATAATAAAAACCTTCCCCAGAAATGACTGGTCCCACACGAACCGGAAGCTGATGCTCTTTCCCATAGGCAGCCGCTCTTTCAATCAAAGAATAATCCGCGCAGGGCGCCAGAGTTCCCGGCAGATCAAAATGTACCGCATAGCCGTTATCCGTTGAAGCAGTCATAGCTATTACAATATCCCGCAGCTTCAGGCTTGGATGCATGCCTCCTGCTGATCCGACACGAATAATACTGTCCACGCCATAAAAATGAAACAACTCATATGAATAAATACTCATAGAACCAGCACCCATGCCACTTGCCATCACTGAAACTTCTTTCCCTTGGTATATCCCAGTATAACAGTAAATATTCCGCACATCACTGACCAGCTTTGGTTCATCCAAAAACTTCTCCGCAATATATTTGGCCCGCAGCGGGTCGCCCGGCATTAACACAGTCCTGGCAATCTCACCGTATTTTGCCGCATTATGAATAGTCGGTGTCTGACTCATCGTTCTGCCTCCAATTATAATTTTCCGCCTAATGCTTCATAGAATGTTTCCTGATATTTCTGTCCATCAATAGCAAATACTGTACGGACTTTCGGCAGATGTTCCCAGCGGAAGTGATCTCTTCTGTCCCAGATTGTCATTCCCCTGGTCAGTTGACCGCCGCAGTCAATTGCCACATTGATTTCCCTCACATCCGTCATGATATCCGGATTCAGGAAGCAGCACATTGCTGTTGTGTCAATCGGACCATTAATCATAATTCCCTGATCTTTAATGGAATTATTTCCGTCAATATAGTCGATAATTTCCAGAGTATATTTTGCCTGACGGTTATTCAGGCCTTTTAGTTTCTCAATTGTCTTTTCTGAAATGTTCACCGCCTCCGGATTGAATGCAATGTCCAGACCTATAGATGTCAGCTTTACATCCGATTCATAGACGATTTTCGCAGCTTCCGGATCTACATAAATATTCCATTCACTCATCGGATTATCTCCAGTAGCATTGCGGAAGGCATATTCGGTAATTCCATAAGCGCCGCCAATATGATAAATCTCCTTAATCAGCGGAATGATTTCAGGACGGCTCATAAACGCAACTGCAACATTTGTCAGACAGGATGTACAGACAAGCGTCACCTCGCCCGGGTTCGCAAGTACCGTATCTATGATCATCTGCGACGGCGACTGATCTGTTGTTTTTAACTTTGGCTTCGGAAAGAAATGATTCCCCAGTCCGTCTTCACCATGGCTGTACGGATCCTTTGGATACTCACGCAGCATTGGATGCATCATTCCCTGTGCCACCGGGATATCTCCACGGTCCATATATTCCAGAATTTTAAGAGCATTCGCTGCTGTTTTGTCTGCCGGCAGGTTACCGCTCTCTGTTGTAATCCCCAAGAGTTCCACGTCCGGATGCGTCAGCGCCATAATAATGCATACGGAATCATCCGTACCCGGATCACAGTCAATCATAATTTTTCTTTTCTCGCTCATAACAATCAATTCCTTTCCTTATATATTATCAAGCCCCGGAAACCAGTTTTCTTTCCCGACAGCTTCTTTCTGCTTATCCATCTGATGAAGAATCGCGATTCCTTCCAGGGCCAGCTCTATAGAAACTTCCGTTCCTGCCCCTGCTTCAAATTTATGACCGGAAATCAGATTGTCTGTTACATTAAAAATCGCTCCGCCTCTTCGTTCAAACAGATTACACATTGTCATAATAATGGATGATTCCCGATCCGTATTGAGCACGCCTGCGCGATTATATGTACCAAGCTTCTGTATATTTTCCGGCTGCAGATAGCCTCCTACAGAAGGACGTCCATTACCGACAAAGTCACTGTCCATGCAGGCAGTTACGCCCAGCTTATAAGGAAAATGATACTGCTCGGCTGCCTGAACCATTGCATTGACGACTTCGTAATGACAATATGCCGGAAATCCATCCGCGACATAAGCCCGCGAGGTTCCGTCCTCCCGGTAAACTCCCGTAGTGATCACACAGTCTCCCACTTTCACTTTCTCTGCCACGCCTCCGGAAGTACCCACCCTGAGAAAAGTAGAACAATCTGTATATTCCATAAAGTCATTGATCGCTAATTCCACTTCCGGACAGCCGCTGCCACCGCTGACACAGGTGATTTTTGCCCCTTTATAGGTACCTGTATAGCTCAGAAACATACCGGAATTCCCAATGCATTCTGCAGCCGTAAGGCGTTCAGCCACACGTTCTGCCGGATCCTTTCCGTAGGCCGCCAGCGGGTCACGGACCAAATAGATAAGATAATCTCCCACTTTCTCGATATCCACCTGTGTGATGGCGGGTTTGTTATCCATTATCAGGCCCGGATAAGGAACGTTTCCCCAATATTCATACCGCTCCTGCATCAGCTTGATTGACGGCTTGTTCCGAATAAGTTCACTCTTCTTCATGCTCTCCTCCTATTCCGACACGATCTTTATATAACACTCTCTGTTACGCGGACCATCAAACTCCAGAAAATAAATTCCCTGAGAATGTCCCAGCAATAGATTGCCATCTTCAATAATAAATGACATGGAAGGGCCGATCAGCGTACACTTCACATGTCCCGCAGCATCCTCCGGAGTATCATGCTGATGTTTAAAATCCACTCTGGTCGGTATCAGGCGGCGGATTTCGTCCTGAATGTCCTCATGCCCCAGCGGATCCCAAAATGAATTCACTGTCAACGCCGCCGTTGTATGAGTAATAAACGCACACATAATTCCACTCTTTACACCGGAATTCTTCACACACTCTTTGATCTGATCCGTCAGAGATATCACTCCGTCTTTTGTTGTTCGAAACTGAATTCTATCCAGCATTTTTAAAAACCTCCATCGTTTATCATTTTTAATCCAGCAATACCTTTTCTGAGACCGTGGTAGAATACATGCCTTTTTCTTCTTTCCAGATCCCCTCAAATCCCCGGCTGTAAGCTTCTTCTCTCATTGCCGCAAGATATCCGGCAATGAGAGCCGGAACCATATGCGCAGCCATGGGCTGGAACAGACAGTTCTCAGAATCCGGCGTGAGAAAACGGTATTCCGCCTGGAGACTTTCATCATTGGTTACCAGTACAAATTCTCTTCCCATCTGGTTCAGCCTCTCTGTCAGTTCTCGGGTACGGCTCTGTGCCTCATTGCCTTTTGCCGCAAACACCATGGTCAGTGTTCGTTTTACATCTTTCACAAAATAATTCACATGAAACCAGTTCTCGCTGTCCAGATGGACAGAAGGAAGTCCCACTGCCTCATACATTTTCGCATGAGCATACCACGCTGTTCCGTAATCGGCGCCGCAGCCTATCATCTCCGCACTGGCAGCCTCTTGAAACGCCCTGGCGGTTTCCAGCGCCAGTTTGCATACATCTTCTTTTTTATTCAAAAATTCTGCCGGCAGACGTTTCAGTTCCTGTCGGTACGCATTCGCCTGATCCATCGTATATTTCAGGCGTACTTCCCCCATTCGGATCGCCAGAAGATATACGATCATTTGCAGTACTGCATAGGTGCGGACTCCCGGCGATTTTTCGAATTCCGGAATCATGGGAACAATTACTTTTTCTGCAGCCTTTGCAAGGAGCGAATCCGCATTCGATGTAATGGCAATGGTCAGCGCCCTGTGCGCGCGCATTCTCTCTACTGCCTCAATAACACGGGCTGCCTGCCCGGAATTGCTGACTGCAATTACAAGAGGATCGCAGGGAGATTCTCCCACCCATTTCATCTGATAATACCTGGACAAGGTGAGAGGGTCTTCCACTTCAACAGGAATCTGAAGAAAACTCTCAAATGCCCGCCTGGCGGCCAGGCAGGCTGCATAGCCGTCTCCACAGCTTGTCAGAACCACCTTTTTTATGGAGTAAATCTCCGGTGTTGTCAGTACATAACGTACCTGAGGCTCTATCTCAGGATAAACTTCATCCAGCAGGTCAGGCACACTCAAAACCTGACGCAGCATGGAATTCTCAAATCCAATCATTTTCATACCTCCTCCTTACATGATGCTTTTGCCCGTGCAAATGCACGCTCTGTCATTTCTTTTGTAAAAAGCGGCGGCGTACCGAACTGCGCAATAATTTCTGCCGCAGCCGCCGATCCCATACAGCCTGCCATCTGTGGCTCATAGCCTTCACAGCAGGCATAAAGTACAGCGCCTGAAGAACTATTTCCGCCTCCGGTCGTATCAACAACCTGAATTCCTGATATGCTCGGACATTGATAGATTCTTCCACCTGCAAGCATATGCGCGCCCTCAGAACCCCTTCTAAAAAATACCCAGTTTGGAGAAGCCGCCAGAAGTCTCCGCTGCGCTTCCTCCTCATCTGTTGTCCCATATAAAAGACAGGCCTCGTGCCTGTTAATAGAAAAGACATCAATATCCTTTAAATAGGCCTCAATCACATCGATATTCTCTGGTCTGCAGGCATCTTCGGAGATTTCCCACATCAGTTTGTAGCCAAACCGAAGTTTTCCTCCGATTAAAGCATCCAGATAATCCCGCTCCACGTCTTTAAATACATAAACCCCCTTCGTATTCTGATCACAGCAGCGAAATACTTCATCCGGCGAAGGGTCAAGAGCCCGAAACTCCTTCAGTCCAATATTGGGTTCATCCGTTCGGCTGCCATCCGGATAATAGTGGATCACTATGGTCGGAGATATATCAGAACGCAGAACCAGCCCCTCTGTTGACACCCCATTATCCTTGTACCACTTTTCATGACGGGGCAGGTATTCCGGCCCGATTCCTCCGCATACCGCCACCTTATCCGTAAACATCCGCACTCCTGCCAATGCGTAAAATCCTGCGCTCCCGGGCTGATTTCCAAAAACAGTGCCATCGGCCAGATGTATTTCATCTGTAGAAACTGTTGTCGCAATTACATATTCCATCTTAAACCACCTTTTTCCATTTATTCTCTGCTGTAAATGGCAGAAATGCTATTTCTTTTCAAGATGAAATCCATCAATAAAAACCGCACCTTCATCCACGACATACCCCGCAGCTCCGCAGAGGTATGCATCTTCTTTGTCTTCTGCCATAATCGTCACTTCACCAAAAGATGCTTCCAGCTTATTCCCGCACAGGGTAAACTTCATTGGATATTTTACAAATTGCGCGTAGTGAACACTGCCTTCGGCCAGAACAGTTTCCTTACCATCCCTGTGTTTTATAATCTGGAACGTATCCCCTCCAGATACAACTGCAGCATAATACCTGCGGTGCCCTGCGCTTCTCGCGGCCAATCCTCCCCGTTTATGCAGGCTGAACTTTAACATGGATGAAACCGTGTAATCTGTAAAATCTCTGGTTCCAATCGTAGCAAGTCCACCCGGTTCATCATGGCTGATACAATAAGTACAATTTAGATTCGGTGAGAAACACTTTGCGCTGGCTACGAACATTTTTGCCCAAAATGGGTTGGTATCCCACATATCCCGCATCATAATCCCTTCCTGATTCAGACATCGGGGCGTATTGCTCCAGTCAATGCTTCTTATAAAAACATCGCCCCGGTAGCGTTTTACACTCGAAAATTCCAGGCCAAACCGCAGCACCGGCAATCCGCCGTTATCCGGGATATTCCAGGCGAGAACCGTTCCCTTTGAACTTAACCGTATCCATTCCCCGTCCGTTCTCTGCAGCTGCCCATTCCGGTCTGTATACCAGATATAAGGGCGCATATCCGGCCCGTCCTCTCTCGGACAATCCGCACGCACGGTTACAGTCTGTCCGGTATAGAGCGTCGGCGAAACATAGGTTTCGTAATTCCGGTACTCTTCATGAATATCTAAAAATGTAGCCACACTGACATGAGCGTTCATTCCTTCTGCTAAAATATCAAAATTCAGCCTGAGACCGTTTCCGGCTCCTATTTCATTTCCGTTGGATATCTTTGGTGTACATTTTGGATATTCTACATACGGGCAAACAGTAAATCCCTGCACGCTTCCGGGATACTCAAACGCAAAGCGTTCCCTTCGCTCCTCCCCTTCGATCCCCCGCACTGCCTCGGCGGCGCGTACAATTCTTTTTGTCTCTTTCACGGCATCAGATATCCCTTCGCCGCCATCAGAAGTGATGACCAGCAGCCGGTCCGCTACAGGCCCTCTAAAATCCGGTCCTGACTCTATCCCCTCAATTCCCAGACGGATTCCGTTCAGACAGCCTACATTTCCTGCATTACAGTCTGTATCCCAGGCAGCAGATGCCCCAATCTTTACCGATTCCGCAAAATCATCACCGGCACAGAGGAGAGACGCCAGCACCATCGCATGATTAGGTACCATATGGCACGGACCGGGATAAATGTGATATCCGTATTTCTCATCCAGCCGTTCTCTGACTTTTCTCCAGTCCGACTCCGCTTTACAGATGTTTCTCACATTATCAACCAGAGCGCTCAATTCTTCTGTTTGTATAAACCTGACGTTTTCATCAAAAAGTTTTTCCAGATTTCGTTGATCAAAAGCTGCCGCTTCCATGGCCCCTAAGAATCCTGCCGCATCTACGGCAATGCCGTCATGGGACACGCTGGCACAGGCACGTACCAGATAATCTGCATATTCTGGGTCCCCCGGACACATCATAGCATAAGCGTCCATAAAAATCTGAGCGCCGATCTGCTGGGAGAGAACCGGTCCATTTTTCTCCATAGAACCACTATCCGGCGCAGGAATGCCATTCTTCAAATGAAGATAAGCCGTATGCTCCGTAGCGTTTCCCAGACCGCCCCACCAGAGAATGGACCGGTCTTCTATAATGTAATTCAGCCAGGTATCCCCGATCTGCCTGGCAGTCAGGTTCTTCGGATACCCGTTGTCCTCCATCGCCCGGAAAAACGCAAAAGTACCGGAAAGGTCGTCATCCGCCACGATCAGCGGAAGATTCAGTTCTTCGTGAACATAGTACGGCACATCACCAAAACGCTCTATAATACTCTGATACGGCCATCCTTCTACCGGCCGGCCCAGATATACACCGATCATCTTTCCCAGGACTCCGGCGTAAATTTGATTTTTATATTTTTCTGATAATCCCATCTCTTATCTCCTTCCTAAGCGGCAGCCCTGCCGCAGCAATACCGGGAACTATGCCTTCGAAAAGCATACTCCGCTTTTATCCTTTCACGGCTCCGCTTACCATTCCTTCCACAAACCTTTTCTGCATCAATACAAAGAACAGAATGATCGGAGCCACAATAATCACGGTTGCAGCCATGTTTGTACCGTGGTTTGCCGTATTCGTACCGTTCAGCGACATCAAAGAAAGCATGGCTGTAAAATTCTTCTCTCCTGTCAGGAACGTAGAAGACACCAGAAATTCATTCCATGAATTTAAACCTGTTATAATCCCCACCGTCACCAGACCTGGCGAAAGAAGGGGCAAAATGATATGTCTGATCACCTGCAGTGTACTGGCTCCGTCAATACGTGCCGCCTCCTCCAGCTCTTTTGGAATCGCCATAAAAAATGAACGTAAAAGGGAGATTGCCAGCGGAAGTGAGGTGGCGGACAGAATGAAGGATACCGCCACATGATTTCCAAGCCACCCCATTTTCGCATACACACGATACAAAGGAACAAGAAACAGGTACACAGGCATTGTCATCGTAATCAGAAAATAACTATGTATAACAGTAGTGCCCCGTACTTTCCGCCCGCCAATTACATAGGCTGCCAGAGAAGCAAACAGAAGTACTACGATCACCGTGCATCCGGTGTACACGATACTATTTATAATGCTTCGCCCAAAATTCCCATCCTGCCACGCCTTCACATAATTCGCAAACCCGGCTGAAAATTTGACAGACAGAGGATTCATGATAATATCCACATGGGTCTTAAAGCTGTTCAGCAATACCATCAGCATGGGCAGCATACAAATAAAGGTGAGAAAGATCAAAATAATCATTGATAAAATGGATCTTTTTTCTTTTTTCATGTCCGATTCTCCTTCCTATGATTCGTTGCGGCTCATTCTCGCGTACATAAGCGATGCGACCAGTCCCAGCACCGACATCATCACGGCAATCGCCGCAGACTTTCCAAACTGGAACAGACTGAACGCATAGTTGTAAGTCAATGTCCCCAGCATCTCTGTCGCATGGGCCGGCCCGCCGGACGTTAGCAGGTATACGTAATCAAACTGAAGGAAGGACTGAATTACAATCAAAACTAACATCATTTTGAAAGTAGGCAGCATGCTCGGAAAATAAATATACCGGAAAAGCTGCCAGCCATTACAGCCGTCCATCGTTGCAGCCTCCACATAGTCCATGGGAGTCTGCCTAAGAGCAGAGAAAAATACGATCGCAAGGTATCCCCAGTAATGCCAGATATCCGCGGCAGCCACGCCAATCAGCGCAGCGCTCGGCTTCGTAAGCGGGGAAGCCATCCACGACAGCCCAAAGGTATTTTTCAAAAATCCAACCAAGCCGGTAAGAGGGCTGTAGATCATGTTCAGCCAGATCAAAGCATTGGCAATTGGGGCAATCACATAGGGAAACAGGAACATCACCTGAAACAGAGCGCTCTTTTTTTTCTGCTTCAGAAGGCACACGGCTGCGATCAGGGCAAGCAACACCGGAATGACCAGATACATGACCATCCATTTACAGTTATTACCCAAAGCCTTAATAAAAACATCGTTACCAAGTAATTCCTTATAATTCTGAAGACCGATAAAATTCATATCTTTTGATACGCCGTTCCAGTCCGTAAAGGATGAAATAATCGTCGTAACAGAAGGTATCAGGATTACACAAGTGCTTAGAAGAATCGCCGGGGCCATCAGCAGATAATATTGGGTTTTTTGTTTTACTCGTTCAAATGACATCTAAACGCCACCTCTTTCTCTATTCCAGATATAAAAATGGCGGTGGCCTTTCATTTGCGGCCACCGCCACAGGATTCAACCTTCCTCTTCCAATCAAAAGCGCGAAGCAGCTTCATCTGCATCCTTTGCCGCGCATATATGCTGTCTTTTACTTTCCTGCCGGTGCAGGACAGATTGGACAAGAGCCTGCATCGAAATCTTTCTGGAACGCATCATCGATTTCTTTCATAAATGTCTCTGCATCTTTATCGCCCAGCCAGACGGAATCTACTTTATACATTAAGTCAAATGCCTCCGCCGGCATATAGGAAGAATTATAATAACCAAAGTTCCCTTCATCGATCGCAGCGCATGCTTCGGTAATCCCCTGCATGAACATCAACGGAAGGCCGCTGAACTGTCCCATATCGATCTCGTTTAATGTGGTCAGCGGTACGGCCCAGTATCCCGGCCAGTCATTTGCCATCTTAGCAACGAAATCATTGGTCATCATCATATCAAGGAATTCTGCACACTCATCTTTATACTCTGTCTGTTCGTTGATTGCCAGAAGCCCGGTAGCCCCTACCGTGTAGATAGCTGGTGAGTCCGCACTCGTTGACGGAAATGCGGTGAATCCGAAGGTGTCTTTGTCAGCATAGGACATCAGGTTCTGGATAAATTTCATAGGTCCAAAGTAGAACGGAGCCCTTCCCTCAGCAAGGAGTGCTGCGGAGTCCGCCCAGTCAAGTGACAGGTAATCCGTTCCCAGATATCCCTTCTGATACCATTCTGCTGAAGTTTTAATTGCATCTGTCAGGGACGCGTCTGTCCATGGCAGTTCATCTGTCAGAGCCGCATAAACGTTGTCAGCGCCTCCAAAAGAATTCAGAAACAGAGAAGTATAGTCTTCATTCGTTGGCTGCCAGCCCTTACTTCCTGTTACGGATCCATACATGCCTTTTTCCATAGCCTCATCCATAATCTTGGTCAGCTCATCTACTGTTTTTGGAACCTCCCAGTTATTTTCTTTCAGCACTTCTTTGTTATAAACCATTCCAATTACATTCATACCCATTGGCAGAGAATAAAGGGAACCTTCATACATGCCGGAGTCATACATACAGCCCAGGACCTTATCCTTCCAGCCGTATTTCTCAGCATATTCATCAAGGTTGGCATATTTCCCTGCCTGAATATAGGTCAGGGCAAGTGACGGGGATGATTCGTATACGATATCCGGCCCCTCGTCAGCTGACAGAGCGACTGCCATATCTTTGTTTACAGAAGAGCGATACTCTACTGTCATCTGGAAGCCGGGATGCGCCTCATTAAACTTGTCCACCAGATGTTTGGACATTGCTTCCTGCTGTTCGGAAGTTGCGCCCCAGAACCACATAGATAATTCTACGGTATCGTCATCTGATTCGCTCTTACTCTCTTTTGCATCTTCAGAATCTGTGCCGCTGCCTCCGCCACAGGCTGTCAGCATGCCGAAGCACATTGCCAGAACTAACAAGATACTCAACACTTTTTTCTTCATTTTACAATCTCCCTTCTTTTGGTAAAACGTTTTCGCTAACTGGTATGTTATAACTTTATGGTTATAAATTATCACCCTGTGTTGTTTTTGTCAATATAATCATAACATAGCATTTATTTTTTGGTAGTTTTACATAAATTAAGCGCATGTTTTTTGTTTATGATTCAGGAAAATCATTTGCTCAACCCCCTCGAATTCCTTAGTTAAAGCGTTTTATCAAGTATTTTTGTGTTTTTTTCTAATAGCAATTGCAGATTTCTAATTTCTCTGTTATAATTTATTCCATAATACAGCGGAGTGGAGTGTGTAAGTCCACTTCAGTTCCCCCCTTACCTCAATCTTTGAAGGGGAATACTATTAATATCAGTTTATTTGAAGGAGGCCCCGCTTTGACTTGTACGATTCGTGACATTGCCCAGGCTGCCGGCGTATCCGCTTCCACTGTTTCCCTCGTATTACGCGGCAAAGAAAACCGCATTTCCGAAGAAACAAAACTGCGGGTTCGTCAGATTGCCAAGCAAATGAATTATGTTCCCAACCAGGTTGCTGTCTCACTGGTTACGAAAAAAACACATACCATTGGATTGATCTATGCCGATATGCTTAACCCCTTTTACTCGGAGCTGGCCGTAGGAGTAGAACGTAATGCGCAGCTTCACCATTACAGTCTGCTGATCTGCAACTGTGATGAACAGGTGGAGCGCTGTATCCACAGTATAGATTTGCTGGAAAGCCGCTGTATTGACGGCTTTATTCTTCAACCCCCGGAAACGATCAACGCCAGTCCTAAACAGTTGCATGCACTGCAGGAGAAATTAAATACCTGCCGTACTCCCTATGTGATTCTGGATCGTGCGATTCATAACGTATTTCATGATTATGTCTCTGCCGATCATCAGCTGGGAGGATATCTGGCTACAGATTATCTTATCCGGCTTGGACATACCCGGATCGGTTGTATTACGGGTTCCCTCTCCGACTACGGCTCCAAACGCCGTCTGGCCGGATATCAGGAGGTTCTCTCAAAACACGGGATCTCTTATGACCCGTCTCTGATATACGAGGGATTATACCTGATTGAGACAGGATACCGCGGTGCCATGGAACTTTTCAAAAAAGATGTCACTGCCATTTTCGCCTTCAGCGATCAGATTGCGATCGGTGTGCAGCGCGCCGCTTCAGAATGTGGAATTTCCATCCCGGAGGACCTTTCTCTAGTAGGTTATGATGACAGCACAATTTCTCACCTTTGTGCTGTTCCTCTCACCACGATCCGTCAGCCGATTGAACTGCTCGGACGCCGCGCATGCGAACTTTTAATTGACCGGATCGAAGAACCTGACCGTGCGCATCAGGATTATTTATATCCTCCTGTGCTGATTCAGAGAAGCAGCTGTTCCCTGCCCCGTCATAATGCTGCTTTGCTCCACGAGGACAGAAATATCCTTCCAAAGGATACCCCATAACTCAAGCCCTCCGGTGGAACCACAGTGGCTGCGAAATAAGATTCTCCCAGAAGTTTTTGTAAAAGCGAAAAGGGCCCTGCTCTATCCAAAATATGTTCTCTTTCCAGGCAGAAAAGTATAATGGTAATAAATCGCCTGTTAATGAAGAGAGCATATCTGATAGAACAGTGCCCTTTAAAATATTACAAAAATTGTGAATCCTTACAAGAGCCCTCCTACAGAGAGGAACAGCGGGGCGAATACAAGTGCAACGATAGTCATTAGTTTTATCAAAATATTGATTGACGGTCCTGAGGTGTCTTTAAACGGATCCCCGACCGTATCACCTACTACGGCTGCCTTATGGGCTTCGCTGCCCTTCCCGCCATGGTGGCCTTCTTCTATGTATTTCTTCGCGTTATCCCAGGCTCCGCCTGAATTGGCCATAAATATCGCCATCAGTACGCCTGTTACCAGCGCTCCTGCGAGGAGCCCGCCCAGTGCATCGGTGCCTAATACGACTCCAACCACTACCGGCACGACAACTGCCATCACGCCTGGCAGAAGCATCTCCCGAAGGGCCGCCTTTGTAGAGATCGCAACACAAGAGGTATAATCCGGTTTATCTGTCCCCTTCATAATACCTGGTTTCTCGCGGAACTGCCGCCTTACTTCTTCAATCATCTTATAAGCAGCTTTTGACACGGAGTCCATCGTTAATGCGGAGAATAAGAATGTCAGCATTCCGCCAATGAAAAGCCCGATGATAACCTTATAATCCAGCAGGTTGATAGACTGCAGCTTTACAGCCTCTGCATAGGATACAAACAGGGCCAGCGCAGTCAGTGCCGCTGAACCGATTGCAAAACCTTTCCCCATGGCTGCAGTAGTATTTCCCACAGAATCCAGCTTATCGGTAATCTCACGTACAGATTCATCCAGTCCGGACATCTCTGCAATACCACCTGCGTTGTCCGCAATCGGACCGTATGCATCTACCGCCACCGTAATACCGGTTGTAGAAAGCATACCTACTGCCGCAAGTGCGATCCCATATAAGCCGTCCGCCTTATACGCTACAAAGATACCTGCACATATCAGAAGGAGCGGAAATGCAGTAGACTGCATGCCGACTGCGATACCACTGATAATTGTGGTTGCCGGACCTGTCTCTGACTGGTTGCCAATCTTCTGAACCGGTTTATAATCTGATGATGTATAATACTCTGTTACACTTCCTATAATTACTCCCACAACAAGGCCTGCGATTACCGCAATCGCCGCCTGGAAGCCGTCAAATAACACTTTACTAAGTACAACGGATGCAATAATGACAAGAATCGCAGAAACGTAGCTTCCTCTTGTCAGAGCCTTCTGAGGGCTGGACTTTTCGTCTCCTTTTACAAAAAATGTACCGATGATCGATGCCAGCAGACCACAGGCCGCTATCACAAGTGGAAATACCACTCCGGATACTGCTGCCCCGACAGCGCCAAGAGTCAGTGCAGATACAAGGGAACCTACATAAGATTCAAAAAGATCCGCTCCCATGCCTGCCACATCCCCTACATTATCGCCTACATTATCCGCGATTACTGCCGGATTACGCGGGTCATCTTCCGGGATCCCGGCCTCTACCTTACCAACCAGGTCCGCTCCCACGTCTGCTGCCTTAGTATAAATACCTCCGCCCACACGGGCAAACAGCGCAATTGAGGAAGCTCCCAGGCTGAATCCTGACAGGATATCTACATTGCGGGTGATGATATAAACCAGGCTCACTCCCAGTGCACCAAGCCCCGCAACACACATTCCCATAACCGCTCCACCGGAAAATGCAATGGACAATGCCTTATTCATGCCGCTCTCTTTTGCCGCATTTGCCGTCCTGACATTAGCCTTCGTCGCCACATTCATTCCAAAATAACCGGCAAGCGTTGAAAATAGAGCGCCCACCACAAAGCATACTGCCGTAACCCAGTTGCCGATGCCCACACCGATCAGTATGAATAGCACCACAACGAAAATAACCAGAATTTTATATTCTGATTTCAGGAAAGCCTGTGCGCCTTCACTAATTGCACTGGCAATTTCCTTCATTTTGTCGTTCCCGGCATCTGCTCTGCTTACTTTTACCGCCAGATATGCGGCAAACAGCAGTGTTAGAACTCCTACTGCCGGAACCAAATACAATAACCTTTCCATAATAACCTCCTAAAAACCAATCCCTTTTAACATATTCCCGGCCTATAAATGATTCAACACCTCCTTCTTTACCGGGTCTGTTGATCTCATTCTAGCAAAGAATGCAGGAATTAACAATGTATTTTGCAGAAATTGTATTGTATTTGGGAAATTTATTCAATTGAAAGAACTTTATGCACTCCGCCTTCCGCCCTCCGTCAATTATCTGAATATCTGAAAGAGGTCGGGCGGCGGATCATTGTAGATGTGTTGATTTATGCCCCGGTTCCTACTCCTCCGGAACAATTATAAGATCTTTTGTAAAGTGGTTGAGTACTTCGCATCCGTCTTCCGTGATGAGCACAATGTCTTCGATACGGACGCCGATTCCCTCATCCGGCAGGTAAATTCCAGGCTCTACAGAAAAGCACTGTCCTGGCTTGATGATGTCTTCATTGACGGACGATACATCCCCGAATTCATGATCCTCCAGGCCGATAGAGTGGCCTGTCCTGTGTGTAAAGTATGGGCCGAATCCTTTTTCCGTAATATAATCACGGCATGCAGCATCTACATCGCACATTCTGTTCCCCGGCCTGGCAGCTTCGATTCCTCTTCTGTTGGCTTCTGCGACAATGTCATAGATCTCTTTTGCCCGGTCAGATACTTCACCTATAAATACAGTTCTTGTCAGGTCTGATGCATAGTTGTTTTTAAATGCGCCTATATCCAGAATCACACAGTCTCCACGCTTTCCTCTGGAGTCATCTGTTACATGATGTGGATCGGCTGCGCCCTTAGCATATGCTGTGATCGGTTCGAAGGATACGCCCTCACATCCAAGCTCCTTGTAAATCTCACGGATCTTGGCGCTCAGCTCCCTTTCTGTGAGTCCTTTTCCAACCCAAGGGATCAGCTTTTCTACCGCAGCGTCATTCAATCTGGACGATTCCCGCATCAGTTCCTGTTCCTTTTCATCTTTGATCATCCTGATATAGTCTACAATCATGGAACCGTTCACATAACGGCTGCCAGCTTCCAGTTCCTGCAATCTGAGCAGGAATTTCGCTGGCCAGATTTTATCGATGCCAATTGTTTTATCTTTTTCTACATACTGTGACAGAATCTCAACGCCATCTTGTATGTCGTTATACCAGACCAGATCAACCCCAAGATCTTTCTCCTGGGGGAACAGCTCATTGATTACCAGCTTGTGATTCCCATTCACATTCAGATACAGCGCTAACAATCTCTCTCCCGGAACAATCATCTTTCCCGTCAGCCAGAAAATGGTGAGTGGATCAGCAATGATCATCTGCGGAACGCTTTTTTCTTCCATTGCCCCCAATATTCTATTTAACTTACCTGTGTCCATTCATAAAACCTCCTTTTTTCTGCATATTTAATGCTTTCTTATAAACATACCTCTGTCATTGTAAGGCTATTCATATGGCATGTCAATAAATCCCCGATGGTATATATTTCCTGCTTCTGCGGGGTGTTTCTCCCTGCTGCAGGTCCGGTTTTTACATGGTCTCATTAATTTAATGTGGATTTTTTTTTGGTTTATGATATGCTTGATAATGAGGTGATTATAATTGATAAAAAAAATACTTAGAAATCTGGGGGCTGTTCTTCTGTTCCTCGCAATCTCGAGTGTTTTATCCTTTTTATTTTTCCATTTGGGAAATAAAAGTTCCGCAAATATTGCTTTATTCTATATTCTTGCGCTCATTCTGATTGCGCTTAACACGGACGGCTACATTTATGGAATCTGTGCTTCGGTTTTCTGCGTAGCAGCGGTTAATGTATTTTTTACCTATCCCTTTTTCCGGATGGATTTTACCCTGGACGGCTACCCTGTCACATTTCTGGGTATGCTGGCAGTCAGTATTATCACCAGCACAGCCACCACCCGTATAAAAAAGCAGAAGATAATACTGGACGAAAAGGAACGTAAACTGGCAGAGGCAGAAAAAGAAAGAATCCGGGCCAACCTGCTGCGTGCGGTTTCCCATGACCTGCGCACACCGCTCACGACAATCATCGGCTCTTCCGCCTCTTGTATGGAGGATTATGACGACCTTACGGATCAAGAAAAACTGGAACTGATTCACAATATCCATGAGGATGCAGGCTGGCTTTTAAACATGGTCGAAAATCTGCTGACCGTTACCCGGATTCAGGATGATTCCGGTAAAGTGAAGAAGTCGCCTGAAGTCGTGGAGGAGGTCATTTCCGAGGCAATTACGAGAACCCGGAAGCGCTATCCAGATATAAAGATTCATGTGAATATGCCCAAGGACTTCCTTATGGTTCCCATGGATGCCACACTGATCGAACAGGTCCTGATTAACCTTATGGAAAATGCCTGCGTCCATTCACATACTGAGAAACCCGTAGAGCTGACCATAACCAGCGATGATGATTTTGTCCGCTTTAAAATCCGGGATTACGGTATCGGACTGGATGAAATGCAGCTCCCTTATATCTTTGAGGGAAAGTCTACCCGCAGTCCGGCCGACAGCTACAGAGGCGTTGGTATCGGTCTGTCAATCTGCAAGACTATCATTACTGCACACAGCGGCACGATTACTGCCGCTAACCATGAAAATGGGGCTGAATTTACTTTTACACTGCCAAAGGAGAGAGAGCATGAATATGACGCATAAAGTTACAGTTCTGATAATTGAAGATGAAAAGAAAATTTTGACATTTGTAAGTAAAATATTGAAAAAACACGATTACAAGGTCTTATGCGCAGATACCGGCAAAGGAGGGCTCAGTCTGATCGGTTCCCAATGTCCGGACATCATCCTGCTTGATCTCGGCCTGCCTGATCTTGACGGATGTTCGATTATACAGGAAGTGCGGGCCTGGTCCAGCATACCGATCATCGTAATTTCGGCCCGCTCAGCGGAAAAAGAAAAAGTAGCTGCTCTGGATCTGGGCGCGGATGATTACATCACAAAACCATTTGGTACCTCGGAGCTTCTGGCCCGCATCCGTGCTTCCCTGCGCCACAGCAACCGGCTGTATACGGATGGTTCTCTGTACATACGCCCCTACCAGTGCGGCAATATGCTTCTGGACTTCTCTAAACGTATTCTGACCATTGACGGGAAAGCGGTTCATCTGACGCCTATCGAATACAAAATAGTAGCCTACCTGGCACAGAATTCCGGCAAAGTCATAACTTATGCCTCAATTCTGTCAAATGTATGGGGGCCCTATGCGGACAGTGATAATAAAATCCTGCGCGTAAACATGGCAAATATACGCAGAAAAATAGAAATTGATCCCGCCCAGCCGCAGTATATTTTCACGGAAGTAGGGGTTGGGTACCGCATGAAAGAAGACGAATATGACAGCAATTCTCAGCCTTCTTCCGTGTAGTCCGCACTCCGTTTCCCCGTTAAAGAACCGCTAAGAAAATGACCAAACTCTTTTGGTATACTGCCTTTTCCTTTACAATAAGTCATAAAATGATCAAGAAAAGGAAAGGGAGAGAAAAGGCTATGGGAAATATAGGAATGACTATCTTAATGGTAGTGGGGGGCGCTGTGGGCATTTTTTCATCACTTTATATTGCCGTCAGTTTTCCGGCGCTCATTATATGGAAAATATACCGCAAAATACGCTACGGGTATAAGCTGGCCGATTAATTGGCGGATGACCATAAAGGCGGATCCAAAAAGGGAAGGACAACATGAAGGGGCCGTCGGAAAATGATTGACTCATACTATATATTGCGCCTAGCTTCATAGTCCGCCTCAATATGTAGTTTGTAAATATCATTTCCCGACAGCCCCTTTATGTTGTCCTGAAACAAGACTTTCCTATTCTCCAAAGGATCACATCTTTACTCAGTGACCTCGATTATGGGTGAGATAACTTCCTGGTTTATTACGTCTATGAATCCTACGTCTGTAACTGCATACATTGGTATGGCTGCCAGACAGATGAAGGACAGGAACATGAATGGAATGGTGATCGGTGAACCGAGTTCGTGGATAATTCCGTTGAGTTTCCGTTTCTCGTCTGCAAGCTCTTCTCCTGACAGGTCTGAAAGGAGGCCGCAGATTGGGTAAGATATCTCTTCCAGTATCTCGCCATTTTTGACGATGTTCTGGCCCCCGCCTATTTCAATCAGGTGGTTGACAGCTATGGCCATGTCTTCGAAGTTTGTTCCCATTACGATAATGTTGTGGTTATCGTGTCCTACAGAAGATGCAATGGCACCCTCTTTGAGATGGAACCCTCCCATAAACGCTTTGCCGACGTTTCCGTTTACTCCGTAACGTTCTACCTGGGCAATATAGAGCACATCCTGCTCCACGTCACACTGTACCACACCATTAACCACAGGCAGTTCTGCTTCACGTCCCTGCGTGATCGGTATCCATGGCAGGGTATCCATTACCTTTACTTTTACCTTTTTTGCTCCCTCGGGGGCTTCGATTCGGAAGCTTTCCGGGGTGATTGGATTTTTCAGTTTCGTTGTGTTTAAAAGGCATGGCGCATGCTCTGCCTTTGGATAGGATATGAGGCACCTGCCATTGTCCACGATTTCTTTTCCGCCTGCGATGACGCTTAATACGCGGAAATCTTCTTCCCCGGTTGTTATGTTGATATCCGCCCTGCGCCCAGGCGCCAGGCCGCCGATTTCATCGTCCAGGTGGAA
Organism: Eubacterium sp. BIOML-A2; assembly: GCF_009680135.1. Lineage (NCBI taxonomy): Bacteria > Bacillati > Bacillota > Clostridia > Eubacteriales > Eubacteriaceae > Eubacterium > Eubacterium sp. BIOML-A2. The sequence goes on along the minus strand of NZ_WKZK01000004.1, from coordinate 54,996 downwards.
GGCCCTGGCAGCATTGAGGGAAACCATCTGTATTACGGTTGGGAAATCAACGCCTGCCTTCAGCGCCCTGCGCACTGCTTCATCGAGATGTCCATTGTCCACTGCATCGACGGTATGAAGGTCATCCGTAACGATGCTGACTCTGGATGTATCCAGTTTCTGTTCCAGGATCGTTTTCAAGCAATCTGCAAGGTTCTGCGCAGCTGATCCCTCTCTGATCATAAGGTGGCAGCCATTCCTTAATCTGGCAGCCGCCTCCTCTCCGTTCAGGGATTCGTGATCCGTGGTAACGCCTGCTGCAAGGCAGGTATTCAAAGCAGGCCCCATCATATCCGGGAGATGCCCTTGACAGGTCTTCCCCGGCATCTTGTTCGCTTTCTCCATGGACTCAAGCAGATCCGGAAATCCGGATAAGACGTATGGCCCTACAATTTCAGACAAGCCGACCGCATCTTCTCTCTGCAGCGCTTTCTGAATGATTTCGCCGTTAAAATGTCCTCCGCTTGTTTCCAGGTTGGGGGCAAATGGTACATGGGACGGAACAACAAAATACAGTTTCAGATCCGTCTCCTCCGCTTCTTTGAGCACCGCTTCGATGGCTTCCAGGCCGCCTACAACCCCGACCTCATGAAGGTCTGTCATAACTGCTGTGGTGCCGTGTTTTAATACCAGTTCAGCAAAGGAACGGATTGCCAGGCTGGTGCTTTCGGGATGAATATGTCCGTCAATAAATCCCGGAGTAATATAATTTCCTCCCGCATCAATGACCTTTGTATTTTCTCCGATTGTATAGTCCACATCGCCAACCGCCGCAATCGTGTTTCCGCTTACAGCCACACCGCCCTCATAGATCTCTTTTGTATATACATTTACAATCTTTCCATTCTTAACAACGATATCTGCAGGTGTTCTTCCTGCCGCAACATCTAGTAATTTTTTATCCATATATCTGTTCCTCCCATCTGAAATCACACTTTGTTATCTGAAACATCCTCCTGCTTCTCATGCACTCAGCTTGTCTCTTAGCAGCGGGTGACCGGAAACCGGTTAGGCAGCGTGATTCCCGCTCTCCTGTATATCGTCTCGCTCCGTTCCTGGGCCTCTTTTACGATTGCCTCTTCATCTAGTGTCAGCACTTTCCTGTCCTTCATCAGCCATTTTCCATCACACATTGTACTTTCAATGTTCGTAGAATGCATAGCCGTCACAAGCGCCGCTATTCTGTCGTTTACCGGCATCATGGACGGGCCATGCGGATTAATCACGATTAGATCCGCTTTTTTGCCTGGTTCCAGGCTTCCATATACCTGGTCATCCAACAGTGCCCTCGCACCGTTTTTGGTAGCCATACATAAGATATCCTCCGACGGTACAACCGTGGAATCCAGTCGCCATCCCTTATGAATCAGCGACGTGATCCACATCTCATCCACCATATCCATACGGTTGCTGGAAGATGCCCCGTCAGTGCCTATAGAGACGCAGATTTTCTTATCCAGCATCTGCGGAATTTTGGCAAACCCCAGTACACGCATGGCAGAAGCCGGGTTGTGGGAGACTTTGACATCATATTTTTTGAACAGGTCGACTTCCTCATTTGTCAGCCACACGGTATGTACCGCCAGCAGATTTTTATCCAATACTCCAAGACGGTGCAGATGTGTTACCGTTGGCTCCCCGTAAACTTCTTTTGTATACTCAATCTCTGATTTAGCCTCCGCTACATGCATATGCACACCCACACGATATTGATCCGCCAGTTCTTTTGTCCTGACGATCAGATCATCCGTATTGTTGAAAATCGTCCTCAGCCCAAACCAGATCTGGACTCTGCCATCAGCAGTGTTATGGAACTTTTTCAGATCATCCACCTGCTGATCGAGTTCTTCCTGCATGGTCTTCTGCCAGATTGGAGGCAGCCCCCCCCCACAGTCCATGACGGATTTAGCAAGCTTTCCGCGCAGCCCCGCTTCTGACACGGCTCTTACCATGCCGCTGACAAACTGGCCGCCCGGCTCGGCAAAACTGGTCACTCCGGAGCGGATCAGTTCGAGACAGCACATCAGGGTCGAGACATAAGAATCCTCTTCTGTCATGTTACTCTCAAAAGGCCACATTCTTTTATGCAGCCACGTCATAAAATCTACATCATCGCCGACGCCGCGGCTGATCTGCTGAGATGTATGTACATGCGTATTGACAAATCCCGGCAGAAGATATCTGCCATTGAGGTCAATGACTTCCGCGTCCGGCCTAATCAGCGCGGGGTCTACTTTACCTGCCGCCAGAATCTTATCGTCCTGCACCAGAAGACCGCCGTTTTCATAAACCTGGTTTGACTCATTCATGGTTAGAATATAACCATTTTTAAAATAAATTTGTTTTGCACTTTCCAATCCACTTCCTCCTTTATCTGACTTTTTGTTCATTATAACGAATATCGTTCGTTTTGTCAATTCTCCTATTTGACTGAATAATCTGTTTCTGTTATAATACTTGCATTCAGTTAAAATTACCCGGGAGGTCATTATGGATTTATCTAAAATCGGTAAAACAATCAAAGACAAACGGCAGGAGATGAACCTGTCACTGCGTGAAGTTTCCGCCCTGTCTCAGGTGGCCGGAAGCACCATCAGCCAGATCGAGACCGGCAAGACATCCCCAAATCTGCTGACGCTGAAGGCCATCTGTGATACTCTTGACATCCCCGTCTTTTCCCTGTTTTTAGAGGAGGATTCACAGGTACAGCTGGTCCGCTTTCGGGATCAAAAATCATTTGTCAGAAACACAAGCAATGGAAAGGCTTTGACAGAATCTTTGATCATACACGGGAAGAACGAAATGTACGCAGCCACTGTCACAATTCCCTCCGGCTCAGACTCCGGCGAATTCGCACGCCATGGCGGAGAAGAATTTGTATATGTGCTGCAGGGAAATGTTACGTTTGAACTGGAAAACAACGGCAGCTATGAGCTGGAGGAGCATGATACCCTGTATTACCCTAATTATATCGGACACCGATGGATGAACAGAGAAGAGAAAGAAGCAAAAATCCTGATGGTTTCTACTTCTCCCTATACATTCTGACAGTAACATGATACAGAAACCATGAGCCGGGCTGTGCTGGTAATCCAGCACAGCCCGGCTCATGTATTTTACGACCGGTACTTGCTTCTAAATCCGGAGATATTCTTCCTGGAAATACCGGGCCAGATTCAAGATTGTTTTTTCCAGGTCCACCACCGTGTACAGTTCTTCTTCCGCCTGTAGAATTGCCTTTTCTATCCAGACCTCAATGCGCGGCTCGGCCTCCGGCCTCTGGATCTCCCTGCAGTTTTCTGCAGAGAGGATATAAGGCTCCCCCCAATATTCGATACCGAGCTGATAATCACGGTACTGGCAGACAATGACAATATGTCTGGCCAACGATTTTTCCTCCATGTCTTGCGTGTGAATCACCGGTATTATCATTCCTTTATAGTTGCATACCCCAGTAAAGTATTTTGGAAGACAGGGGATTTTCGAGATTTTCAGCCCGGGACATATCTCTGTGATATAAGGAAACTCAAAAGCGTATTTTCTTTCTCTGCCCTGAATGCAGAGCAATTCTGTTGTATTCTCTAGTTCCATAGGCTCCCTTTCTCATATAAACCAAACAGCATCTCCAGATCCAGCGCTGTGCATACCTTGCCGTTTCCCATAATACTCATGCCGCTGACTCCGGTCTTTCTTCTGAAATCCACCCCGAACAGGGCAGGCAGCTGTTTTACCACAATTCTCTTCTGTTCATACATACGTTCTGCCAGAATGCAGCCCTCTTTTTCCGTACCCCGCACATAGACAAGCACTGCCGAATCCGGCGTCTCTCCTTCCAGGCGGTAGAACTTCCGTAAGTCGATCATGGGTACCATTCTGTTCTCAAACAGAATGTAGGAACAGCCCTGATTCTCCTGTGTATTTTTTTTATTTTCTCCATACTCCAGAAACTGATACACATAGCGTGCAGGCATGGAGAAGCGGTAAGCACCCACACGGAAACGTATGCATTCCATGGTAGCCAGCGTCAACGGAACAGACAGCGTAAAGGTACTTCCCCTGCCCTGCTCGCTTTCAATGAAAACATTACCTCCCGCACTTTCCAGTACGCTTTTCCACATCCATCCCCACGCCGCGGCCGGAATACTCAGACACTTCCTCTTTCGTGGAAAAGCCGGGCTGCAGGATCAAATCCAGAATCTCCTGACGGCTGTACTCTTCCACAGGCTTTGTCAGCATGCCTCTTTCTTTTGCTTTCCCGCATATCTTCTCCTGATCCAGGCCCCGTCCGTCGTCTGCTATAGAGATCAACACCTCCCCCACGTTGCTTTCCACGGAAAATATCACCTTTCCCCGGCAGTCTTTTCCTGCGGCTGTCCGTTCATCGGGAGATTCGATTCCATGGTCCACTGCATTTCTGATCAGATGTACCAGAGCTTCAGACACATAGTCCACCACACTTTTATCCGCTTCGATATCCCCGCAGTTGGCAACAAACTCCACTTCCTTATCTTCATCTCTGCAGATGTCCCTGAGAATCCGCCTAAGCTTCGGCACAATCTTTTCGAGAGGCACCATGCGCATCTCCATCACCGTCCGCTCCACCTCACTGATAAGGCGTTCCAGCTGGTGTGCAGGCCCTTCCCTGATATCGTCCATCCCGCTGGATTCCAGCTGGTTCTCAAGGGACATCATGTGTATCAGCAGCTCTCTTGTCAGATTCTGCAGGTGGTCCAGTCTGTCGCTTCGCCCACTAAGAAATTCTACTTCTTTATTCTCTGCGGCTTCCCTGTCCTGCTGGTTCGTCTCTTCCGGCACCGGCGCGGGCAGGCGCTCCTGGATAACCCTGCACGATTCCACAAAAAGCCCCCGCTTCAGAATCTCCAGCACTTCTTCTTTGCGTTTGCTTTCAAAACGGATAAACAGCCCCTGTTCACTGATAATACCGGAAGATTCCGGAGAGCGCTCCAGATCTGGAGGATATGTCTCCAGATCGCTGCACATTCCTTTCATCTGCAGGATCAGCATAAAGGCTCTGACGTTCTCCATTCTGCACCCTTCCTCAAACAGAACCTTCACGATAACCCCATTCTTTTCTGCCATTTGGGCAGGTATCACATCCTGTTCCGTGCCGGGGGCCTCTTCCTTTGCCTCCTCCGGTTCTGCAGACTGTCCATGGCTGATCCTGCTCAGATATGCGTCAGCGTTCTCCTCCAGAACCTTTGTATCTGCCGGGGCATAATCCGGCTGATCCATGCGTTTGAGCTCATCTTCCATATAATCCAGCACGGCAAACAACAGGTCAAACAAGTCCGAAGGCACCTCTTTGATCTCCCCCTGCTGCTCCCTGTAATACGAGAATAAATCCTCCACCTTATGCGCCAGAGAGGAAAGCTGTTTCAGCCCCATCATTGCGGATGAACTTTTTATCGTGTGCATTACACGGAAAATACTGTGGATATCTTCTTTTGCAAAGGCATTTTTCCTCTCAGTCTCCAACAGGACAGCACTCAGCTGCCCTGTCAATTGTTCTGCCTCCAGCAAATATACCTCTAACATCTCTTCTGCATCCGCATCAAAAAATCCCATATTCTCATTCCGCCTGTTCTATGTTTTCATACCATACACTGCAGTTTTTCCCATGCCTCTTACCATAGTATAAGGCCTGATCTGCCTTTTCCACACATTCCTCGATCCCTTCCTGCCGTCCGTAAACATGCATTCCCAGCGTAATGGTGCAGGAAAATGTATCACTTCCACAGGTTATCTGAAATCCTTCGACCTCTTTACGGATTGTCTCACTGATCTGAAATGCTTCTGACTCCGTCACATTAAACAATGCCACCAGAAACTCTTCGCCGCCCCAGCGCACAACCTTGTAATCCCTGCAGATTCCATCCATTATATTCGCGATACAGACCAGCGCCATATCGCCCGCTTCATCACAAAAACAGACCCCGTGATCAGCGTCAAAGAGTATCTTCCTCTTTGGCCTTCTCACAGGGCCTGTTTCTTATTCTTTATTCTTCATCAAAGACCAGATCTTCGTCAAGTTCCAGTTCTTCATCAAAGTCAATTTCATCATCAAGCTCAAGCTCCGTGCTCAACTTCACGTCTCGGTATTTTCTCATACCGGTACCGGCCGGAATATGTTTCCCGATGATGACATTCTCTTTCAGACCGATCAGGTGGTCTACCTTCCCCTTGATTGCTGCTTCTGTCAAAACCTTCGTCGTCTCCTGGAAGGATGCCGCTGACAGGAAGGAATCGGTTGCAAGTGATGCCTTGGTAATACCAAGCATGATCTGTTCGCCTGTTGCAGGCTCTTTGCCTTCTGCCTGCAGCTGTTCATTCACTTCGGTGAATTCCAGAACATCTGCCATGGTTCCGGGCAGGAATTCGCTGTCTCCTCTTTCCTCTATACGGATCTTCTTCAGCATCTGACGCACAATAACTTCAATATGCTTATCGTTGATCTCAACCCCCTGCAGACGGTATACACGCTGCACTTCCTGGATCATATAATCCTGTACGGCACGCAGTCCCTTAATCTTCAGGATATCATGCGGGTTCACGCTACCTTCTGTCAGCTCGTCACCGGCTGCCAGCTTCGCGCCGTCCTGTACCTTGATACGTGAACCATATGGGATCAGATATGCCTTGGATTCGCCTGTCTCGTCGTTTGACACGATGATCTCGCGCTTTTTCTTTGTATCACTGATGGTTGCAGTCCCCGCAAACTCAGTAATAATAGCAAGGCCTTTCGGCTTTCTTGCCTCAAAGAGCTCCTCGACACGGGGAAGACCCTGTGTGATATCATCACCGGCAACTCCACCCGTATGGAACGTACGCATGGTCAGCTGTGTACCAGGCTCGCCGATAGACTGTGCGGCAATAATACCAACGGCCTCACCGACCTGCACCGCTTCGCCCGTAGCCATGTTTGCCCCATAACACTTGGAGCATACACCGTTCTTGCATTTACAGGTAAGAATGGTACGGATTTTTACCATATCTAACGGATCGCCCTTCTCATTCACGCCCTTTTTCATGACTCTCTCCGCACGTCTTGGTGTGATCATGTGGTTCGCTTTCACAAGAATATTCCCGTCTTTATCTCTGATATCCTCGCAGGAGAAACGACCTGTAATACGCTCCTGGAGACTCTCAATCTCTTCATTTCCATCCATGAATGCCCTGACATACATTCCTGGAATCTCTTTGCCTTCCTCCGCACAATCGCTGTCGTGGATGATCAGTTCCTGTGACACGTCGACAAGACGTCTTGTCAGGTATCCTGAATCGGCTGTACGAAGGGCTGTATCGGACAGACCCTTACGGGCTCCATGCGCAGACATGAAGTACTCCAGTACGTCCAGCCCTTCACGGAAGTTAGACTTGATCGGCAGCTCGATGGTACGGCCTGTCGTATCCGCCATCAGACCACGCATTCCGGCAAGCTGTTTGATCTGCTTATCGGAACCACGGGCTCCGGAATCGGCCATCATAAAGATGTTGTTATACTTATCCAGACCGGACAGCAGGGCCTCCGTCAGCTTATCATCGGTGGCCTTCCAGGTCTCGACTACCTCTTTGTAACGTTCTTCCTCTGTGATCAGGCCACGTTTGTAGTTCTTTGTGATCCGGTCCACAGTATCCTGTGCTGCCTCGATCATCTGCGGCTTCTCAGGCGGCACGGTCATATCGGAAATGGATACGGTCATCGCCGCTCTTGTTGAGTATTTGTACCCGATCGCCTTTACATCATCCAGAACCTCTGCAGTCTGTGTTGCGCCGTGGGTATTAATGACTTTTTCCAAAATCTGCTTCAGCTGTTTCTTACCCACGTGGAAGTCTACTTCCAGCAGCAGCTCGCTGCCTTCGGCCTCGCGGTCTACAAACCCCAGATCCTGCGGGATAATCTCGTTAAACAGCAGTCTTCCAAGTGTTGCATCAATCACTCCTGCCTTCTCACTTCCGTCCGGCATGGTCTTCTTTACGCGGACCTTAATTCTGGAGTGCAGGGTAATATATTCATTTTCATAGGCCAGGATGGCTTCACTCACGCTCCTGAAGAACATGCCCTCGCCCTTTGCTCCCGGTCTTTCCTGGGTCAGATAGTAGATACCAAGCACCATATCCTGGGAAGGAACGGCAACAGGGCCGCCGTCCGACGGTTTCAGCAGGTTATTTGGTGAAAGCAGGAGGAAACGGCATTCTGCCTGCGCCTCCACTGACAGGGGCACATGGACCGCCATCTGGTCACCGTCAAAATCGGCGTTGTAAGCCGTACATACCAGCGGATGCAGCTTGATCGCCTTACCTTCTACAAGGATCGGCTCAAATGCCTGAATTCCCAGCCTATGCAGCGTGGGGGCACGGTTCAGCATAACCGGATGCTCTTTGATCACTTCCTCGAGCACATCCCATACCTCTGGCTGAAGCCTCTCAACCATCTTTTTCGCATTTTTTATATTGTGCGCTGTCCCGTTCGCTACGAGTTCTTTCATAACGAATGGCTTAAACAGCTCGATTGCCATCTCTTTCGGCAGACCGCACTGATAGATCTTCAGCTCCGGCCCAACCACGATAACGGAACGTCCGGAATAGTCAACACGCTTTCCGAGCAGGTTCTGGCGGAAACGTCCTGATTTACCTTTCAGCATGTCGGACAGGGACTTCAGCGCCCTGTTTCCAGGTCCTGTTACCGGGCGGCCGCGGCGGCCGTTATCAATCAGGGCATCTACTGCTTCCTGCAGCATACGCTTCTCATTGCGGACAATGATATCCGGCGCCCCCAGTTCCAGCAGTCTCTTCAGACGGTTGTTTCTGTTGATAATTCTCCTGTACAGGTCATTCAGGTCGGATGTCGCAAAACGTCCGCCGTCCAGCTGTACCATAGGGCGCAGATCCGGCGGGATGACCGGAATTGCAGTCAGGATCATCCACTCCGGCTTGTTTCCGGATTCCCGGAATGCCTCTACAACTTCCAAACGCTTTACGATTCTCGCACGTTTCTGTCCAGTGGCATTGGTAAGCCCCGCCTGCAGTTCGGTATATTCCTTCTCCAGATCAATTGCCTGCAGAAGTTCCTGGATCGCCTCGGCTCCCATTCCTACGCGGAAGGAACCATAGCCCCATTTTTCTTTTTCTTCCTGGTACTCGGCCTCTGACAGTACCTGTTTGTACTGCATATCCGTCTCACCCTTGTCGAGAACGATGTAGGAGGCAAAATACAGCACTCTCTCCAGTGTCCTCGGTGAAATGTCCAGGATCAGGCCCATACGGCTCGGGATTCCTTTAAAATACCAAATGTGGGATACCGGCGCCGCCAGGGCGATATGTCCCATGCGCTCACGGCGCACGGAAGCCTTTGTCACCTCGACTCCGCATCGGTCGCAGACCACGCCTTTATAGCGGATCTTCTTGTACTTTCCGCAGTGGCATTCCCAGTCCTTGCTTGGTCCGAAAATCTTTTCGCAGAAAAGCCCGTCTTTTTCAGGTTTCAATGTTCTATAGTTGATGGTCTCCGGCTTTGTTACCTCGCCCCTTGACCAATCCATTATTTTATCCGGTGAAGCCAGCCCGATTTTGATCGCATCAAATGTTAACGGTTGGTATTGTTGTTCATTATTACTTGTTGGCATATAAATGGCTCCTCCTATTCTTCGTCATCCACAAACTCATCTAATTCGACATCGGCGTCATCGTCAAAGTCGTCTTCTTCAGGTTCCACGTCCTCAAGTTCTTCTCCAACAAACTCCTGCTCCGTAAATCCATGCTCCCCGTAAGGTTCGTTTTCATCACGGTATTTTCTGTCGCCTTCGATAATAGAGTGCAGATCAGTCTCGCCATAATCCACGGTTTCCATAATCTCAACTTCTGTATTGTCATCCCTCAGTACGCGTACATCCAGCGCCAGTGACTGGAGCTCTTTTAAAAGTACTTTGAAGGACTCCGGTATGCCTGGTTCCGGGATGTTCTCGCCCTTGATGATGGCTTCATACGTCTTCACACGTCCGACAACATCATCGGACTTCACGGTCAGGATCTCCTGCAGAGTATAGGATGCACCGTATGCCTCCAGGGCCCATACCTCCATCTCTCCGAAACGCTGTCCGCCGAACTGTGCCTTACCGCCCAAAGGCTGCTGTGTAACCAGTGAGTAAGGGCCGGTAGAACGTGCATGGATCTTGTCGTCTACCAGATGATGCAGCTTCAGGTAATGCATGTGCCCGATGGTAACCGGACTGTCGAAAAACTCTCCCGTACGGCCATCGCGCAGGCGCACTTTACCGTCGCGTGTCAGCGGAACTCCCTTCCACAGCTTTCTGTGCTCTCTGTTATCTGAAAGATATTCCAGCACTTCCGGAAGCAGTTCGTCGCCGTGCTTAGCAGCAAATTCTTCCCACTCCAGATTGACATAGTCATTTGCCAGATCCAGGGTGTCCATAATGTCGATCTCGTTCGCCCCGTCGAATACCGGTGTGGAAATATTGAATCCAAGCGCCTTAGCGGCAAGACTCAAATGAATCTCAAGTACCTGTCCGATGTTCATACGGGAAGGCACGCCCAGCGGATTCAGCACAATATCCAGCGGCCGTCCGTTCGGCAGGTAAGGCATATCCTCCGCCGGCAGCACACGGGAAACAACACCCTTGTTACCATGACGTCCGGCCATCTTATCCCCGACGGAAATCTTTCTCTTTTGTGCGATATAGATACGTACTGCCTGATTAACACCAGGAGACAGTTCATCGCCGTTTTCTCTTGTAAATACTTTGGCATCCACGATGATACCATATTCACCATGAGGCACCTTCAGGGAAGTGTCTCTTACTTCGCGGGCTTTCTCACCGAAAATCGCACGCAGCAGTCTCTCTTCTGCTGTCAGCTCTGTCTCTCCCTTCGGAGTTACCTTGCCGACCAGAATATCCCCTGCACGCACTTCCGCACCAATGCGGATGATTCCCCGCTCATCCAGGTCTTTCAGCGCGTCATCGCCGACACCCGGAATATCTCTTGTGATCTCTTCCGGCCCCAGCTTTGTATCACGGGCCTCCGCCTCATATTCTTCAATATGCACGGAAGTATACACGTCGTCCTGCACAAGCCTTTCGCTCAGCAGTACGGCATCCTCATAGTTGTAACCTTCCCATGTCATGAAACCGATCAGCGGGTTCTTTCCAAGAGCCATCTCACCGTTGGAAGTGGACGGACCGTCTGCAATTACTTGTCCTTCCTCCACCCTCTCACCTTTGTCTACGATCGGTCTCTGGTTGTAGCAGTTGCTCTGGTTACTTCTTAAAAACTTGGTCAGTTTATAGGTCTTCTTGGTTCCGTCATCGTGGCGGATTGTGATATCCGTCGATGTGGAACGCTCAATGACACCGGCCTTTTCTGCAACGATGCAGACACCGGAGTCTACTGCGGCCTTTACTTCCATACCTGTTCCGACAACCGGGGCCTCCGTGGTAAGAAGCGGCACCGCCTGACGCTGCATGTTGGATCCCATCAGCGCACGGTTGGCATCGTCATTTTCCAGGAAAGGAATCAATGCTGTCGCTACGGAGAACACCATCTTCGGGGAAACGTCCATGAAATCAAACTTGCTTCTCTCGTACTCCTGTGTCTCCTCTCGGTAACGTCCGGATACATTTCTGTGGATGAAGTGGCCTTCCTTATCCAGAGGCTCATTGGCCTGTGCCACATGGTAATTGTCTTCCTCATCCGCCGTCATGTAGACTACCTCTTCCGTGACGATCGGATTCTCCGGATTTTCCTTATCTATCTTGCGGTACGGAGCCTCGATGAATCCATACTCATTGATCCTTGCATAAGTTGCAAGGGAGTTGATCAGACCAATGTTAGGACCTTCAGGGGTCTCAATCGGACACATTCTTCCATAATGGGAATAGTGAACGTCCCGCACCTCGAATCCGGCACGGTCTCTTGACAGACCTCCCGGTCCCAATGCGGACAGACGTCTCTTGTGTGTCAGCTCACCGAGCGGGTTATTCTGGTCCATGAACTGTGACAGCTGGGAAGAACCAAAGAACTCTTTTACAGCTGCGGTTACCGGCTTGATATTGATCAGTGACTGCGGAGAAATTCCTTCCTGGTCCTGTGTGGTCATCCTCTCGCGGACTACTCTCTCCAGCCTGGACAGACCGATTCTGTACTGATTCTGGAGGAGTTCTCCTACCGCACGGATACGTCTGTTGCCCAGATGGTCGATGTCGTCGTCATTTCCCATTCTGTACTCCAGGTGAATGTTATAGTTAATAGAAGCTAAAATGTCTTCCTTTGTGATATGCTTTGGAATCAGATCGTGGATATCTCTGCGGATTAAGTGCTTTAATTCCTCGATGTCTCCGCCGCTCTCCTCCAGGAGCCCCTCCAGTACAGGATAGTATACCTGTTCTGTAACGCCGGCTTCTCTTGGATCAATGTCTACGATTGCCTGAAGGTCTACCATCATATTAGAAAGAATCTTAATGTTACGTGACTCTTCTTCTCCTTCTACCCACAGATAAGGTACAGCTGCATTCTGTATGGTATCGGCAAGTTCCCTTGTGATGACCGTTCCCTTTTCCGCAACGATCTCCCCGGTCAGAGGGCTTACTACATCTTCTGCCACTCTCTGTCCCTTGACACGGTTCTTGAGCGCCAGTTTCTTGTTGAACTTGTAGCGTCCAACCTTTGCGAGGTCATAACGTCTTGGATCGAAGAACATACTGGTGATCAGGCTTTCTGCGCTGTCCACTGCAAGTGGTTCGCCTGGTCTTATCTTTTTATATAACTCTAATAAACCTTCCTGATAGTTCTCGGCTGTATCTTTGCCAAAACTTGCAAGGATCTTTGGCTCTTCACCAAACAGGTCGATGATTTCTGCATTTGTTCCGATACCCAGTGCACGGATCAACACAGTGATCGGCACCTTTCTCGTTCTATCTACACGTACATAAAAAACGTCATTGGAGTCTGTCTCATATTCAAGCCATGCACCACGGTTTGGGATGACTGTTGCGGAATAAAGTTCTTTTCCCAGTTTATCGTGGGCAATCCCGTAATAGATACCCGGGGAACGAACCAGCTGGCTTACGATTACACGTTCCGCACCGTTGATTACAAAGGTGCCGGTCTTCGTCATAAGCGGAAGATCTCCCATAAATATTTCATGCTCGTTTATCTCATCGTTGTCTTTGTTGTAGAGCCGTACTCTGACTTTCAAAGGCGCAGCGTATGTTGCATCACGTTCTTTACACTCTTCGATGGTATACTTTACGTCATCCTCGCAAAGCGTAAAATCGACAAATTCCAGACTCAGATGACCGCTGAAGTCAGAGATCGGGGAAATATCGTCAAACACCTCTTTCAGTCCTTCATCCAGAAACCACTGGTACGAGTCTTTCTGGACTTCGATTAGATTCGGCATCTCTAATACTTCTTTTTGTCTGGAATAGCTCATGCGTGAACTTTTTCCGTTTGTGATGGGACGAATTCTGTTTTTCTCCATTGACGTTTCACTCCTCATATATTTTTTGGCGGGCTACGAGTCGCCCTTCGTTAGTTCTCTTAATCAGGAAAAGAGCCCTGTGACGTGAAGACAGTCACTACAATGGCATACCTTTCCACAATAGCGCATTTTCTACTATATCACAAAGCTCTTTTCATTGTCAACATATTTCTTACTAATTTACGAAAAACCTCTTGACATCTGTCGATTTCTGTGGTAATAACGAATTCATTCGGCTTATGAGCCTGCCTGAGACTGCCCGGTCCATAGGACATACATTCGGTGTTTTCCAGCATCCCGGCGATTACGGCTGTATCTGTGTAACCGGGAAATGGAGTGATTTGCACGGTTTTTCCCGTCACCTCTTCTGCGGCGCGTTTCAGCTCCCCCAGAAGCACAGAATCCGGGTGTGTTTCTATAGAAGGCCGGTCACCGGTCACCGTATAGCTTCCCTTAACTCCCGGGACCTGCTGTTCGCCATACGCAACGGCCTCTCTTACGATCTTCTCCGCCTTTTTCGTATCCACCGGGGGAACGAGGCGCATATCAACCGTTGCCATGCACTGATCCGGAACTACATAGGGGCTGTACCCTCCCCGGATCTGCCCGAAGGTTACAGTTGAGCGTCCCAGCTCCGGATGAACCGGGCACTCTGCTATTTTCTTTCTTATATAAGTAATCACAAATGCCAGACCCGCGATTGCGTCTGCACCCGCTTCGGGCATGCTGGCATGGGCAGTCATTCCCTGCATCTCCAGTTCGAACCAGGTGCGCCCTTTGTGCGCCATCTGAATCCTGCCATCCGTAGGCTCCATGTCCACGACCCAGTCCTCTGCCGTCACCCAGCCGTCAGCAACCGCCTGTTCAACGCCCCGCATATCCCCTTCCTCATCCACCGTTCCGATAAATACCAGAGGGTATTCCAGCTCCAGGGTCTTATCACGGATCTTGGCCGCTGTTTCCGCAAAAACAGACAGCGCACAGGCCAACCCGCCTTTCATGTCACAGCTTCCCCGGCCAAAAAGTTTTCCGTCTTTTATCTCCCCTGAAAATGCCTCCTTATCCCATCCGGAGCCTTCCACAACCGTATCCATATGGCAGAAAAAAACCAGCGCCGGGTGGGAGACCTTTCCCGGAAGAACTGCCCTTATGTTCCGCCGCCCTGGCAGCACCTCAGAATTTTCCGGCTGTACTCCCGCACATACCAGATACCGTTCGATCAATCTGCTTACTGCTTCTTCATATGTGCCCGGATTCGTACTCTCTTTTTGCACCAGCTCCCGGGCCAAATCAACCGCATCCCATTTCTTGTGTTCCATTGCATCCTCCCCGATTACTGACTGTTTCCTAATTATACCATATTAGATTTAGATCTAAAAGGCCCCCCTCCCTTCTTCCCGCGCTTAAAATCAGAAAAACCGGGGCAGTATGGCGGCATTACATGAAATCATAAAGACTTCTTGTCATACTGCCAGGCTGCCCCGGTCTTTCTTATTCTTCCTTTACTCTGGCCTGCTGTCAGGTGGTAAACTCTGCTACTTCCTGAACGCGAGAGCGTTCCACCTCAATTCGTTCTTAAACTGGCGGATTGTTGTTTCATGATCGATATATACAGCCTCGATCCCCATGGCTGCTGCCCAGTCCCCCATCTGTTCTGCCGTCAGGTCATAGGAGAATGCGGTGTGATGCGCACCGCCTGCCAGAATCCACGCCTCCGCTCCCGTCTGCAGATTCGGCTGCGGAGTCCAGAATGCAGTTGCAACCGGAAGTTTCGGCATTGGTTTCTCTGTCTTTTTACAATCAACCGTATTGATAATCAGACGGAACCGATCCCCCAGATCAATCAAAGACGTTGCAACGGCCGGCCCTTCTTTGGCGGTGAACACAAGACGTGCAGGGTCTTCCCTGTCTCCCATGCTCAGCGGCTGCGCCTTGATACTGATCGGCCCGTCTGCGATGGATGGGCAAACCTCCAGCATATGTGCCTGCAGAATCCCTTCTTTTCCAGGCACTAAATTGTAGGTATAGTCCTCCATAAAAGAAGTTCCCTTGGCATCTTTGATTCCCTGGGTCATGATCTTCATAATGCGAACCATGGCTGCGGTTTTCCAGTCTCCCTCCCCGCCGAATCCATAGCCTTTTTCCATCAATCTCTGAATCGCTAGACCGGGAAGCTGTTTCAGGCTGCCGAGATCTCCAAAATGGGTTACGATTGCCTGATAATTTTTCTCTGTTAAAAACCGTTCGAAACCGATCTCAATCCCGGCCTGCACTGCCACATGCTCCCGAAATTCCTTTTCATCCCTTCCCTCAAGAAGGATTTCATATTTATCGTAATATTCTTCTACCAGTGCATCGATATCCCCTCTGGAAACCTGAGCCACTGCTTCTGCGATCTCATTCACCGGATAAGCATCTACTTCCCAGCCGAACTTGATCTGGGCTTCTACTTTATCGCCCTCTGTAACTGCCACGTTCCGCATATTATCGGCTATGCGCATAACACGTACATGGCTGCTCTCGATCACGCCCACACCCGTGCGCATCCATGAACCGATCTTCGCCTGTACCGCTTTATCGCCCCAGAAACCAACAACTACTTTACGTTCCATTTCCAACCGGCTGAAAATATGGCCGTATTCCCGGTCTCCATGTGCCGATTGGTTCTCATTCATAAAGTCCATGTCTATCGTATCATAGGGGATTTCCTGATTAAACTGTGTGTGCAGATGAAGCAGCGGCTTTCTGTACTCCTGCAGCCCCAGAATCCAGGACTTGGCCGGTGAGAACGTATGCATCCATGTAATGACCCCTGCACAGGTTTCATCCGTATTTGCCTCATTGAACGTCTTTCTGATCAGCTCGTTCGTAATAAGCGTTGGTTTCCATACTATTTCGTACGGAATTTCCCCGGACGCATTCAGCGCCTCCACAATCTGCCTGGAATGCTCCGCCACATGCGCCAGACATTCGTCCCCGTATAAATCCTGTGAGCCCGTGCAAAACCAAAATTTGTACTGTTTTTGTTTCATGATAATACCTCCATTTCATAAGTATACGTAAAGTTACCCGTAAGGAGAGCGCAAGGGGGTCAGACCCCTCTGCAGAGGGGTCTGACCCCCTTGCACTCCGTTTTCAGAATATTCTCAAATTATTGTCCGTAGTAGGCGTCCGCCCCATGTTTTCTGTAATAGTGTTTGTCCTGCAGCTCCTGCGGTGCCGGCAGAACCTGCGGATTTATCATCTCGCTTCTGGCTGCCATCTTGGCCACCTCCTCCAGCACCACCGCGTTATGCACCGCTTCGCAGGCATCCTTCCCCCAGGTGAAAGGACCGTGGTTTTTGCAGAGTACAGCCGGCATAGAAAGATAATCTTTTTCTTTGAAATAATCTGCAATCAGGACTCCCGTGTTTTTTTCATATGCCTCATCGATTTCTTCTTTTGTCAGGTTTCTGACACATGGTATTTCACCGTACATATAATCGGCATGGGTGGTGCCGTAACAGGGGATTCCCCGGCCTGCCTGCGCCCAACTTGTCGCCCAGGCGGAATGGGTATGTACGATTCCTCCTATATCCGGAAATGCACGGTATAACTCCAGATGGGTCGGGGTATCCGAAGACGGGTTATATGTCCCCTCTATTTTGTTGCCTTCCAGATCCATGACTACCATATCCTCCGGGGTAAGTCTGTCATAATCCACGCCGCTCGGCTTGATGACAAACCTCCCGGTTTCCTTGTCCAGGCCGCTTACGTTTCCCCAGGTGAATGTCACCAGGCCATATTTCGGAAGCTGCATGTTTGCCTCATAGACTTCCTGTTTCAGTTTTTCTAGCATCTTCATTCCTCCTAATACATCATATAATAATTAACTGCCGCTTAAGCAGACATAAATTACCGACAGCACTGCTCCCCCGGTTCAGAAAGAATGCGCACCGACTTTCGGATGATCATTTCCGGCTTCAGTTCTACGCTTTCTATTTCTTCCCCGCCATCCAGCATTATGAGCATTCTGGATGCCGCCAGGCCTGCAAGTTCTTTTACGGGATTCTGGGCCGAGGTAAAAGGGATTTCACAGCGTCCGGCCAGCTCTGAATTGTCAATCCCTACAATGGAAAGATCCTCCGGAATCCGAATGCCTGCGCCCTTACAGATCCCCACCAGCTGATTGGCCACCTCGTCGTTGTAGCAGACACAGGCCGTACATCCCTTGAGCCTCCGCAGGTACCTGCCCTGATCCTCCTGCATCTCCTTCAGTTCACAAGTATCTATCCATGCAATCCGCTCGCTCTTTACCTTAATATCTCCCGCCATCAGAGCATCCACATAGCCCGCGTAACGCTTGTGCCCCTGCCCGTCATCGGATTTAAATATTCCTGCGATCTGTCTGTGACCGCACTGCAGAAGATGCTCCGTCACCATCCGCCCGGCAAGATAATCGTCCAGGCTCACATGCACTCCCTGCAGTTCCGGATAGTAACTATTCAAAAATAAAACCGGTATTTCTCTCTTCTCCAATTCCCGGTAAATGTCCAGATTAGGGTTCGGCAGACCGCTTTTGGTAGGTTCTGCAATAATCCCATCCACAGAATCTTCCCGCAGAAAACCTTTCAATATCATCCGCTCTTTTTCTACCGCATTATAGGTAAATGAGATCTGCAGCGTATAGCCTTCGCGGGACAATCTGGACTCCATCTCCCGCAGCATGCTGGGAAAAATGTAGTCGTCTACATAAGTTGTCATAACAGCAATCCGCATGGTTCTGCTGCGCTTTTTCTCCCCCCGTTTTTGCTGCCCTTTTATATACGTCCCACTTCCTCTGACCCTTTTCACTACCCCTCGGGCCTCCAGGACAGATACCGCATGCCTTGCCGTCTGCCTGCTCACCTGAAAAAGCGAAACCAGTTCATTTTCGGAATAAATCCGTTCCCCCGGTTTTCGCTTTCCCTCATCCAGTTCACGCATAATACAATCTGCAATCTCTTCGTATTTTGCCTTCTCCTCAGCCATAGGTTCCCTCCCTTCCCTTATTGAGCACTCTTGTTGTCTGCGTCCCCTTTAATTTCTCTCCCACACAGGAGCCTGTTATAAGGGGGGCTCTCTGGATATACCTTGTTTACGGCTTTGCTTTCAGGGCTTCCCCATAGAGACATGTATTCTATATATCCTTTGGTTATATTATAACTTTATTATATATATTTTTTTAATTCAAGACGGAGTCTTTCATAAATGTACATACAACTACTCCTGTTTTTTTGTATTCTGTGCATATAATTTTGAAAGTTGTATGTGTACAACCTTCATTTATAGTATACCCAGACACATAAAAATACCCCATTCATAAAGCTTACCTTCCGCTTTATGAATGAGGCTTTTTACCGTAATTATATAAAACCGCTAATATTCGCCGACTAATGTAGTTTTCAGCAGGTTGGTGTTTCCGGATTTACCCAAAGGTACTCCTGCTGTCAGCACAACTATTTCCCCGTTTTCTACATAGCCCTTTTTCTCTGCGGCCTCGGTGGCATGCAAAAACAGAATTTCCATACTATACTCCTCGCGGATATGTACCGGCAGGACACCCCATGACAGATTCAGCTGGCGGCACGTATGCTCATCCGGTGAACACCCTACAATCATGCACCCCGGACGGTACTTTGATATCATACGCGCCGTACGCCCGGACTTGCTCACCGTTATAATAGCCTTAGCCCGCAGGTCAATTGCTGTCATACACGTGGCATGTGAAATGGCTGTCGTCATATCCGTCCTGCTCTCCCTGCCTCGTATGCTGAACAGCTGATTATAATCGATGTCACTCTCCGTCCGCACCGCGATCTTCACCATCGTGCGCAGCGCTTCCACCGGGTAGCGTCCGGCTGCCGTCTCCCCAGACAGCATAATTGCACTTGTTCCCTGATAAATTGCATTTGCAACGTCGGTCGTCTCCGCCCTGGTTGGCCGCGGATTTTTCATCATAGAATCCAGCATCTGCGTGGCCGTGATCACCTGCTTCCCTGCGTTGTACACCTTTCCGATGACAGCCTTCTGTATCACAGGAACTTCCTCCAGCGGTATCTCTACTCCCATATCTCCCCGGGCAATCATGATGCCGTCGGCCGCCTCAATAATGCTGTCGATATTGTCCACACCCTGCTGATTCTCAATCTTGGCGATAATATTAATAAATTCACCTCCGTTTTCGTCCAGAATCTGCCTGATCTCATTTACATCTTCCGCAGAACGAGTAAAGGATGCGGCAATAAAATCAAACCCTTCCCGAATCCCAAACAGAATATCCTCCCGGTCCTTCTGACTGATAAAAGGCATATTTACACTGACTCCCGGAAGATTCACGCCCTTATGGTCAGAGATCACGCCTCCATTCACGACCCTGCAGATTACAGAGCTGCCTTCGATCCGCTCCACGGCCAGCCCCACCAGTCCGTCATCTATCAGAATGCTGTCCCCTGGTTTTACATCTTTATACAGATCCGCATAAGTAACCGATACCGCCTCCTGTGTGCCCTCTATCTCTTCCGGTGTCAGAAGAAACTCCTGCCCTTCCTGCAGCTCCACTCTGCCCTCTTTAAACCTGCAGAGCCGGATCTCCGGTCCCTTTGTATCCAAAAGAGCGGCGATCGGCTTATCCAGCCGCTGCCGGACTGCCTTCAGCTCATCCAGACGTTTTTTCTGTTCCTCATAGTTTCCGTGAGAGAAATTGAACCTCGCCACATCCATACCTTCTCTGGCCAGCTGTTCCAGAACCCCTTCCCGGTCAGTGGCCGGTCCCAGGGTACAGATAATTTTTGTTTTCCGCATATAAAATCCGCCTTTCTATGCCAGCAGGCTGCCCTCATATCTGCTGACGTTCTCTGATTTTCCAATGACAACAAGGATATCGCCTTCTGCAAATATATACCCGGGACTGATCTCCGTTTCGGTTATTCCTTTATGTTGGATGGCAATAATATTCAGCCCGGTTTTCTGTCTGAACCGTGTCTCCTCCAGGCTTTTTCCTATCACCCTCGTCGGCACCATAACTTCCGATATCTCAACATTATTGTCCAGTGTAATCGAATCCATCACACTGCTTACAAGCATTTTCTTGGCCAGGCGCAGGGCCATGTCGCGCTCCGGATATACAACCTCGGCGCCGATCTTCTCGAGCACCTCCCCCTGGTCTCTGCTGATGGCCTTTGCAATGACCCGCTTAACACCAAGATTTACTACATTAAGAGTCACAAGGATGCTGGTGTCAATCTTCTCTCCAATGCAGACAACAACCGTATCACAGTTTTGAATGCCGATCTCCTCCAGCACTTCCTTCGTCAGTTCATCTGCAACATACGCAAAATCCGTATAACGCCGCAGTTCCTTCACTTTATATTCACACCGGTCCACCACAATCACTTCCCTGCCGGCTTCAGCCAGTTTTTGCGCCAGCGCTGTACCGAACCTGCCTAATCCTATAATCCCATAACTTTCTGATAATTCTTCTTTTAACATCCTCTTCAACTCCTAACCAATTGTAATATTTTCCTCGGTAAATACCGCGGTGGACGGTTGTTTAAAGCTCCACATTGTAACAATTGTAAGCGCCCCCAACCTTCCGATAAACATCGTCATTATGATCACCAGCTTACCCGCTATACTCAAATCCGGCGTAATGCCCGTGGAGAGCCCTACCGTTCCAAAGGCAGACGTACATTCAAAGAGCAGCTGCATAAAGGAGTACTCCGGTTCGAGCAGACACATCGTAAATGTTGACGCACAAACCACAATCATCGACAACAATGTAATAATAAATGCCTTAAACACCACTTTTTCCGGGATTTTCCTCTTAAACGCAGTACAGTGCTGGTTGGTTGCCGTACTTTTAATAATATTGAGAAGTACAAACAATGTACTTGTCTTAATGCCTCCTCCGGTTGAGCCCGGTGAGGCTCCGATAAACATCAGTATCGTCAGGATAAATAGTCCCGCAGAAGTAAAGCTTCCGATCGGATATGTTGAGAATCCCGCTGTCCTGGCAGAAACGCTCTGAAAAAAGGCCCCCAGCCAGGTTATGTCTTCCGTACACTTTAGTGATAACGTCCCCACCGCAAGCAACACAATGCTGGTGAGGATTACCGCTTTAGAATGAAGGGACAGCCGCCGGAAGTTTCTGTTTTTCAGTACATCCAGAATGACCAGAAATCCCAGGCCGCCGAATATAATCAGTCCGCAGGTTGTCAGATTCAGGAGCACGTTTCCCTGATATGGTATCAGGTTTGTCAGTCCTCCCAGAATATCAAACCCCGAGTTATTAAATGCGGCTATGGAATGAAACATGCTGATTCCCAGTGCATCCAAAGGTGAATATTTTTGTACAAACACCAGAAAACTCAAGACCGCTCCTACACCTTCGAAGCACAGTGTCATAAAGAGCACATGCTTCACAAGTATGACCATGCCCTGAAAGCCGCTTACGTTCAGTGCCTCTTTCACCAGCAGCCTTTCTTTGAAGCCAATCTTTCTGCCTGCTGCCAGTATAATGCCCACGCCCACAGAGGTCACGCCCAGGCCGCCGATCTGTATCAGCAGCGCCACAACCGTTCTGCCAAAAACCGTAAAATGCTCCGCCGTATCAATCGCAATCAGACCGGTCACGCAGACAGCGCTTGTGGAGGTAAACAGAGCGTCGATCCAATGTACCTCGGCTCCCTCTCTGACAGAAACCGGCAGTTTTAATAATACGGTCCCCAAAAGAATTACACAGGCAAACCCCAGCGTAATCAGCCGGGCCGGCGACTGCTTCTTAAAGAACTCTTTTCCCGCCTGCAATATGAAATTCACAATAATTAACGCTTCCTTTCGTACTATAATTATAAGACTGTACAGAAAGCGCCTGTTCTTTTCTTCCCATCCTGCTCATGCACAAATCCGAATACAATCCTCCATAGAAGTGTATTCACATCCCTCACAAAATGGAACATTAATAAAATAACGCATGGAATTACAGCTATTTTGAATAAAACAGCCAAAATAGAATCAAAATAGACCTTTACCTTCAGATTCCAGTGATTAGGGCTCTGTTCTCTGCCTACAGAAAAAGAGGATGCCCGCGCCCCTCTGTCAGATACAGCAGAATCTGCCAGCTGACCGTTCGCACGGCTGATCTGTGCCCCGCCGGGAGCAGAACTTTCCCTGTGCTGCACAGATGTTATAGAATGCCCTGAGACGAGCAGACTTACCGTAAATAACAGTACAGTAAATAAACAGATAGCAATGATTATTTTATTTTCACTTTTTATCTTCATATCCCTTACTCCTGCCTGCTCAAATGCTTCTCTGACACTGTATTTCTTTTCTATTAGATATATGCATTATAGGGCTGAAAGTTCAGGTTGTCAATCCTTAATCAATCCGAAAATCACAGAGGATTTTTTATAGCTGCGAGCACTTAGCGGCCGTATTTTGGCCACTTACGTGCGATGCATAAAAAATAGTTGGCAAGGTCTTTTCGCGCCTTACTTTTTTTATATCGTAACAGTTCATGAAAGCCCGGACTGTTTCCTTGCATCACAAAAACAGCCATACCTGCACTAAAGCAGATATGGCTGTATATTAGCGTTTCCGTTACAAAAGCACCCGATTATTTCAGGTTAACTTCTGCTCCTTCACCTTCCAGTTTAGCTTTGAGTTCTTCAGCTTCTGCCTTAGAAACTGCTTCTTTCACTACCTTCGGTGCTCCGTCAACTAATTCTTTTGCTTCTTTTAATCCAAGTCCTGTGATCTCACGAACAACTTTGATTACTTTAACCTTAGAAGATCCAGCGGATACGAGCTCTACATCAAACTCGTCTTTCTCTTCTGCTGCTGCACCTGCTCCGTCTCCTGCTGCTGCAACTACAACGCCTGCTGCTGCAGATACACCAAATTCTTCTTCACAAGCTTTTACTAATTCATTTAACTCTAATACTGATAACTCTTTGATCGCTTCGATCATTTCAGCTGCTGTCAATTTAGCCATTTTAATATCCTCCATTTTAGATTATTTTCCGGGCTCCCTGGCCCTCATTTTAATTTCTCACTTTTCGGTTCCCTGAAATCTCAGGTAATCCAGATCGGCTTACTCAGCCGGTGTCTCTGCTGCTTCCTCTGCAGGAGCTTCTGCTGTCTCAGCCGGAGCTTCTTCTGCTGCCGGAGCCGCTTCAGCTGCACATGCATCTGCGCCGCCCTGTTCTGCAATCTGCTTGATAACACGAGCAAAATTGGTAATAGGTGACTGCATACTTCCAAGCAATTTGGAAAGTAACTCTTCTCTTGAAGGAATCTTGGACAGTTCTGTCAATCCAGCTACGTCATATACATTTCCTTCAACTACGCCGCCCTTTAACTCAAGTTTCTGTGCATCTTTTGCAAACTTGCAAAGGATTCTGGCCGGTGCTGTTGCATCTTCTTTCGAGATCGCGATAGCGCTCGGTCCTTCCAGACAATCTGTAAGTCCTTCGAACTCAGTTCCTTCGATCGCTCTCTTAATCATGGTGTTCTTGTATACTTTGTAAATAATACCTGCTTCTCTGAGCTGTTTACGAAGTTCTGTATCCTGAGCTACTGTCAATCCACGGTAGTCAACAAGAACAACTGACTGAGCATCTTTAATCTCTTCTGAAATTGCCTCAACGATTGGTTGTTTTAATTCAACTTTTGCCACGTTCTGGTACACCTCCTTATTTTATTTGTGCGTGTACTGCCAAAAATAAAAGCCCCTGTGTCCAAAGACACAGAAGCTCAATAATTCACATTAAGAATCATGATCTTCCTCGGCAGGCGGTTCAAACTTATGCCTTACGGCACCTGCTGTCTTCGGCAGTCAATTGCTATATTAGATTAGCATCCATTACTCTGTTTGTCAATAGAAAAAGCAGGTTTTTTCTGTTTTTTCTGTTCTGTTTCTGTTTTCCAGTTTCAAGCCCGTACGCAGGCAGCTCTGAACTGTTACTCCGAAGTAAATATTTAGTTCTGCCCAGTATTCAGCCATACCACTTTGGCCTTTTTTCCACAATGCGCCAGCCCAATATAACAGATTGGCCCTTTCATTTCAGCATCATACTTTTTGTTCCGAATCTGATTCAGTGCATCTTGAGCCAGTTTTTCCAGGTTCTGATTGTGATCTTTTGTGTATTTGAATTCCAGTATAATATTGGGTTCTTCATCCCTAAGCGCCCTCAATATAATATCGCTTCTGCCCTCCCCACTCTCACGATTACTCTTTATCTCGTATTCTCCGTACAGGCAGGCGCACATTCCCAGCATCATCATATGATAGCTGTTCTCATCTTTCAAATCATGATAGGAGGGCAGTGTCAGAATTACCTTCTGATAGCGGTATACGAATTCCTCCATGTCCCCAGTCCTTAGATAGTTGACCAAATCTGCCATATCATCGTACTCCACCCGGAGACAATGTGCAGTTAATCGCTGAAACGCCTCGCTGACCTCTTCATTTGGAATCCGGACTATACACAGATTTTTGCGTATCTCCTCCCCCACCGTAACCATACCGGCATTGATCAACATGCCCCACAATGCAGCTTTGCCAGGCTTTTCAAAAAAAGATGTGTCCAGCTCCACCATAACAGACACACTGCCTTGCTCCAACAGCTTTTTATATTCTCTGTGGAAATCATCTCCGCAAAGATCCATAGCATGTTCAATTATACTGTTCTCCCCCGTATTCACCCAATAGGGGTGCAGCTTTTTTCTGGAAGCATAAAATATGACAGACCAGGGATTATACATATGAATCTCTCCGAACAGATAGCCGTCATACATACGTCTTACCGCTTCCGTCAGTTCCATCCCATAATACGACAGCAGTTCCTCTGTCTCATCCTCCGTAAATCCAAAGTATTGCGCGTACTCAGGGTCATTCACTGTGCAGACCGAAATATTGTTCAGGCCGGAGAAAATATTCCCCTTCGCGATCCTTTGGATTCCTGTCAGCACTGCCTTATCTAATGCAGTATTTCCTTTCAGCGCTGAACTGAATAAAGCAGATAAAAACCCACGCACCTCTTTATAGTACCCGTTCACACTTGCAGAAATAAAAGGTGTGTCATATTCGTCAATAAACAGAAATACTTTGTCATTGTAATACTCCTGCAAGGTTCGACAGAGTTCTGCAATTGCAAAACTTACCATTTCTTTTTCAGTTTCATTCATTATATGATTCGTCAGTGCTGCATATATTTTATCAATCTTTTCCCGCCTGAAAGGATCTGTCCTGTTATCATGGAGAATTGCCCAATATCGTTCATACTCCAATGCAAGCACATCACAAACTCGTCCAAGCAGCTCTTTTTCCGACTCGCCTTTGGCATTTAAAAAAGACAAAAATATCACCGGATGCTGATTGCATTCCCGCATTGCCTCTGTCTGGCCGATGTATGTTCCCTCAAAAAGTCCCCGCGATTCCTTAGTGCAGTCAAAAAACTCGGCAATCATGGACATATTCAGCGTTTTCCCAAATCTTCGTGGTCTTGTGATCAGGGTCACTTCCATGTTGGATTCCAAAAATTCCCGGATCATCCCGGTTTTGTCCACATAATAACTATTCCATTCCCGCAGCTTCCTGAAATCCTGCACACCGATTCCCAGCTTCTGCGTCATTTTCTTTCCTGAAATTCGAGGAGTTATACAGTAAGGCGCCTTCTCTTCTTTAAAAACTGCCGTGCCACTGTTGTTGTTCCTTCCAAACAGTTCATCAATCGAACACTCCAATACATCTGCAATTCTCTCCAATGTCTCAAAATCCGGAGCGCGCTTTCCCGCCTCATAATTGGAGTAAGTGGATCTGGAGATGCCCAGCTGCTCTGCCATCCATGTCTGTGTACATCCTTTTTTGCTTCGAAGCGCCGTAAGACAGTGATTAAATTTTGTCTTCATTCTAATTCACATCCCTTATTTTGATGTCTTGATTATAGCATGTTTCGTTTCATTTTGCAAACACGTCATGTTTTCATTCTGAAACCATCGTTATTATGTTACTGATATCACTCTATCACATTATAAAATAAGCAACTAACTCTTATGCTGAAATAAATTTTCGAGAATGCTGTCTGACATGTATCCTTGGTTCGCCGTGCCCACACAAAAAAGTCCCGCCCACAAAAGTGGGGCGAGACTTTTTCCTATATTCTCTATGTCATCAAATTCTGATTAAGCCAGCTTCATTGGGTTGATTTTTACACCAGGTCCCATTGTGGATGTCAGTGTTACACTCTTCAAATACTGACCTTTTACAGCTGCCGGTTTTGCCTTGATGATTGCATCGATAAGCGTCTGGAAGTTGTCCGCTAACTGTTCCTCGGTAAAGGATGCCTTACCGATCGGCACATGGATAATGTTTGTTTTGTCCAATCTGTACTCAATCTTACCAGCTTTGATGTCGTTGATGGCTTTTGTTACATCCATAGTAACTGTACCAGCCTTCGGGTTTGGCATCAGACCTTTTGGTCCGAGTACACGTCCGAGACGTCCAACAACGCCCATCATGTCAGGTGTAGCTACGACAACATCAAATTCAAACCATCCCTCGTTCTGGATCTTCGGGATCAGTTCGTCTCCTCCCACGTAATCTGCTCCAGCTGCTTTCGCCTCTTCAGCTTTTGCATCTTTCGCAAATACAAGGATACGAACCTTTTTACCTGTTCCGTGCGGCAGTACAACTGCACCACGAATCTGCTGGTCTGCATGACGTCCGTCACAACCTGTTCTGATATGAGCTTCGATTGTTTCGTCAAATTTAGCTACTGCTGCTTTTTTAACTAATGCTACTGCGTCTGCCTTCTCGTACAGGTTTCCCTTTTCGATCAGTTTCGCAGCTTCGATATATTTTTTTCCTCGTTTCATCTTAAATAACCTCCTTGTGGTATTGGCGGGATCGTGCCCCTCCCACTTATTTCAACTTCGTTAAGTGTACTAAGCTCGAAAATACCTTACTTAATCTACTATTCTTCAACAACTACACCCATGGAACGGCATGTTCCTGCTACCATGCTCATAGCTGCCTCAAGTGTTGCAGCATTTAAGTCCGGCATCTTTGTCTTTGCGATCTCTTCTAACTGAGCTTTTGTGATCGTAGCAACTTTTGTCTTGTTCGGAACACCTGAACCGGATTTGATGTTGCAGGCTTTCTTGATCAGAACTGCTGCCGGCG
Source organism: Eubacterium sp. BIOML-A2 (assembly GCF_009680135.1). Lineage (NCBI taxonomy): Bacteria > Bacillati > Bacillota > Clostridia > Eubacteriales > Eubacteriaceae > Eubacterium > Eubacterium sp. BIOML-A2. The sequence continues at coordinate 27,235 of NZ_WKZK01000004.1, read as the reverse complement.
GTGTCTTTGTTACGAAGCTGAAGCTTCTGTCATTGTATACTGTGATAACAACAGGAATGATCAGGTCTCCCTGGTCTGCTGTTCTTGCGTTGAACTGCTTTGTAAATTCAACGATATTCACACCGTGCTGTCCAAGCGCAGGACCTACCGGTGGTGCTGGTGTAGCTTTACCAGCTGGAATCTGTAATTTAATATAACCTTCTACTTTTTTTGCCATTTTTAATTACCTCCTTGTGGTATTGGCGGGATCTGAATCCCTCCCACGGTTTTTAATCCATCTTTCTTACTTCTGCGAAACCGAGTTCAACCGGTGTCTCACGGCCAAACAGCTCTACATTGATAGACAGGTTCTGCTTCTGCTCATTCAAAGACTGAATGACCCCCACAGTTCCTTCCCATGCACCGCTGAGCACGGTCACGGTATCGCCTACTGCAAACTCTACGATGACGTTCTCCTGCCTGATTCCGAGTCTGTTCATCTCTTCTTCCTCAAGCGGAACAGGTTTGGATCCGGGACCAACAAAGCCGGTCACGCCTCTGGTATTACGAACTACATACCAGGTATCGTCATTCATAATCATATGAATCATGACGTATCCCGGAAACATCTTCTTCTGGCTGGCTTTCTGGACACCGTTCTTCAGTTCGATCACTTCCTGCATAGGAACCCTGACCTCCAGAATCTGATCTTCCAGATGACGATTTTCAATTGCCTTATCAATATTTGCTTTTACTTTGTTCTCATACCCGGAATAGGTATGAACTACATACCATTTTGCCTCTGACATAAAATCACCTTTCTGCTGCGGCTGTTTACTTAACCAACAGATCAATTCCATATTTTAGGATTGCATCGATTACCGAAATCAATACCCCCAATAATAAAGAAACCGAAACGACTGCCGTGGTCTGTTTTGCAAGTGTTTTTTTGTCTGGCCAAATGACTTTCTTAAACTCTGCCTGAAGCCCTTTAAACCAGCTCTTCTTCTGAGTTTTTGCTGTTTTCTCACCCATGCCATCCACTTCCTTCCAACGACTATTTCGTTTCTTTGTGCAGTGTGTGTGATTTACAGAACTTACAGTACTTCTTCGTCTCCATGCGGTCCGGATGAGCTTTCTTATCCTTGGTCATGTTGTAATTACGATGCTTGCATTCTGTACATTCCAGTGTGATTCTTGTGCGCACAACTTCCACCTCGCTTTTTTCTTATTCACTACGTGTTACATGATGGTTGCGAAGCCATCTAAATTTAGGCATAAAAAAAAGACCTACTTCCATTCGCTAGAGCATTGTACCACAGCAAGCGGACAGAAGTCAAGCCTTTTCGCCAATTCCGGCTATTCTATCACGTGATTTCTTATAATTGCACGTATGCTTTCATTCAGATAGGGCTTCAGCTCCTGATAACTGATCGGATCGTTCTCCAGTATCGTACTGTATGACGTGGAACTGGCAAGCTCTATAATAAGGAAAAGCATGGTCTCGGGCGCCCTCAGTTTTACATCCGGATTTTCTGTTACCATTTTATGAAAAAAGCCCATGACATCTATTTCTTCGTCTGATTCATTTTTCGTAATTGCCTGCCTGAAGATGCCCCAGCTCAGGTTCTTAGAGATAAAACGCAGCACCGCCCTGCTTTTCGCCATCTCGTCCAGGACATAATCTACTATAAATATAATTTTGTCCTCAAATACCGGGATCTGCGCCTGCTCTAATGCATCGTGGGCCGCCATGAAAAGCCGCCCTGCTGTCTTGGCAATCAGCCTGTCCCGGATCTCATACTTGTCTTTAAAATAGAGATAAAATGTCCCCTTTGCCACGCCTGCCTTCTGAACGATGTCGTGGATCGATGTCTTGGAAATCCCCTGTGTCAGAAACAAGTCATATGCACTTTTAAACAGTGCCTCTAATTTCTGCTGCTTGTTTTCGTCAACTTTTCCCATAATATTCCCCACTCTTTCGATTATTTTTTCGTATCTGTCCAGACCATTATAATTTCAAAATGACCCAAAGTCAACTTTTCTTTTAAATATTATTGACTTTTGGTCATTTTTATTGTATATTACTTTTAGTCTTAAAAAATGACTAATAGTCATAATTTAAAAGGGAGGCATGAAACATGGTGAATGCAGGTAAAAAAATAGTGAAGTATCGGGTTGTCATCCTGATACTCGGCATTTTACTTCTGATACCATCGGCTTTGGGATTCCTAAAAACCAGAGTCAACTACGACATACTTTATTATCTGCCCGACAATATTGATACGATGAAGGGGCAGAACATCCTGATGGATGAATTTGGAAAGGGCGCTTTTGCAATGGAAGTTGTAGAAGGCATGAATACCAAAGATGTTGCTGAAGTAAAGGAGAAAATCAAAAGTGTAGACGGCGTTGCAGACGTCATTTGGTATGATTCCATAGCGGACACTTCCATGCCCATTGATATCCTGCCTGATAAACTGAAAGACGTGTTCAAAACTGAGGATGCCACTCTGATGGCGATCTTTTTTGATGACACGACTTCCGCAGACAGCACTATGGATGCCATAACGGAGATCCGCAGTGTTACAAATAAACAATGCTATCTGAGCAGCATGTCTGCAGTGGTCACCGACATCAAGCAGCTCTCTGAAAAGGAAACGCCAATCTATGTACTCATCGCCGTTATCCTGAGCTGTATTGTGCTTTCTGTATTTATGGACTGCTGGATACTGCCTGTTTTCTTCATGCTGAGTATTGGAATGGCAATCCTCTATAATATGGGAACCAATTACTTTCTCGGAGAGATTTCCTATATTACTAAGGCTTTGAGCGCGGTGCTCCAGCTTGGAGTTACCATGGACTACTCTATCTTCCTGTGGCACAGCTATCAGGAGAACCAGCAGCGTTACCCGGGAGATAAGGAGCGGGCAATGGCCCACGCGATTTCCAATACATTTTCCTCTGTAGTCGGAAGTTCCGTCACAACAGTGGCCGGCTTCATTGCACTTTGCTTTATGAGCTTTACTCTTGGAAAAGACCTCGGCATTGTCATGGCAAAGGGCGTCATATTCGGTGTCATAAGCTGTGTCACCATACTGCCCTCCTTCCTGCTTGTTTTTGACAAGCTGATTCAGAAAACAACGCACCGCTCCATTATCCCGAGCATGGAGAAGCCTGCAAAATTTATAACAAAACGCTTTAAGGCCTTCATTCTCATCTTCATCGTACTGCTCTTCCCCGCTCTCTGGGGATACAGCAAAGCGGAAGTTTACTATAACCTGGATGCTACCCTGCCGAAATATCTGGAAAGTATCAAAGCAAATGACAAACTGGCGGACGAATTTGATATGAATGCCACTCATATGGTTCTGGCAAATGCAGATCTTCCGGCCAAGGAGGCAAAAGCGATGCTGGATGATCTGTCCGATGTAAAAGGGGTCAAGTTCGCGCTTGGGCTCGACAGTCTCATCGGTTCCGCCATCCCCCGGGATGTTATACCTGACGGACTGACAGAGACATTAAAGGCCGGTGACTGGCAGCTGATACTGGTACAGTCCGAATACAAGGTAGCGACAGACGAAGTTAACCACCAATGCACTGTGCTGAATGATATCGTAAAAAAATACGATTCTTCCGCTATGCTGATCGGCGAGGCCCCCTGTACGAAGGATCTGATCACGATCACCGATAAGGATTTTAAGGTGGTAAGCGCGGTTTCCATTATTGCCATATTTATTATAATTGCACTCGTGTTTCAATCTATATCACTGCCGGTGATCCTTGTTGCCGTCATTGAATTTGCTATCTTCATCAACCTGGGAATCCCCTATTTTACAGGGACAAAGATGCCCTTTATCGCTTCCATTGTCATTGGAACAATACAGCTGGGGGCAACCGTTGATTATGCAATCCTGATGACAACCAGATACAAAAAAGAACGGTGCAGAGGAAAAGCAAAAAGAGATTCCATCCAGATTGCGGTTTCTGCTTCTGTCAGTTCAGTTATTGTGTCCGCCCTGGGCTTCTTCGCCGCCACATTTGGAGTGGGGCTTTATTCCGATATTGATATGATATCCGCCCTATGTACCCTGATGGCCCGGGGGGCTGTCATCAGTATGTTTACAGTTATTTTCATACTGCCATCCATGCTGATGGTCTTTGACAGAGTCATCTGCGCTACTACGAAAGATATGCGCGGATGTATCAAAAAGAAAGATAAGCCGGCCGATGAGGCCTGCGCAAATGCCTGAGCTGCGGAAATAAATGATTGAAGTCAACTGATTTATTGAGGAGGTAAACTGATATGAAAAACAGAGAATATAAGACACTCGTAGCAATCGCACTGGCTATGTCCATGGCAGCCGGCACACTGGCCGCGCCTGTTGCCTGTTATGCAAAGGAGAACACGGCCAGAACGGAGGAATCCGCCGTCAAAGATACCAAGACATCCGAGTCCGGCGTCAGGCCTGTAAAGGACGAAACTGTATATGCCAAAATAGACGGCAGCGGCTCCGTAACAGCCGTCACGGTGTCAGACCAGCTGAAAAATGTGAAGGACGTATCAGAAATTAAAGATGTTTCCACGCTGGAAAATATCGAGAATGTCAAGGGCGATGAAGCATTTACCCAGAAAAGTAACAGCATCACCTGGAATGGAGACAGCAAGGACATCTGCTATCAGGGGACGACAACCCAGGCTCTGCCGGTGGGCGTTACCATCACATACACGCTGGACGGCAAATCCATCAGCGCCGGCGAGCTGCAGGGAAAAAGCGGTCATCTGCTGATACGCTACCAGTACCAGAACACATCCGGAAAAAACGGCAGTGAATATACGCCGTTTCTAATGGTAACCGGACTGATTCTGGACGCTGATAAGTTCACGAATATTAAGGTCACGAACGGGAAGCTTGTCTCCGACGGTGACAGAGACATGGCTCTCGGCATGGGGCTTCCCCGGGTAAAAGAAAACCTGGGTGTGACTGATTTAGATATACCGGATTATTTTGAGCTGGAGGCAGACGTAACAGACTATGATGCCGTGGAGGGTATTACAATCGCAACTAACGATGTGTTTAACAGCCTGGAGACGGATAAACTGGATGATCTGAATGACCTGAAAAGTTCCATGAATAAACTCCAGGATTCTGCAAATCAGCTGGTGGACGGTTCGGGAGAATTGAAAAGCGGGCTGGATACACTGCTTTCCTCTTCCGGCACACTTACGGACGGGATCGGACAGCTGGTTTCGGGCAGCAGCGCCTTAAAGGATGGAACCGAAACACTGGCCTCAGGCAGCAATGAACTCAGGGACGGAAGCGCCGCCCTGGCTGAAGGAGCCTCCCAGCTGCTGGACGGAACCGGCGCACTAAACACAGGCGCCGGAGAACTCCATGCAGGATTGAATCTGGTTTCCGGCAAGGTGACCGATGAGCTTCTTCCCGGAGTTCAGGCACTGGATGCAGGCGTCCAGGAGATGCAGAAGTCTCTTGGCGCCCAGCTTCCTGCATTGTGCCAGGGAATCGCTGTCCTGAATGACGGGATCGCCCAGACCGCCGCTGGTGCTGCGGCTCTGGATGCAGGAATCCAGCAGGTAAGCGACGGAGCCGCGGCTCTGGACTCAGGTACCCGGCAGGCAGCTGCGGGGGCTGCGAATCTGAATAGCGGTATACAAGAGACTGCTGCGGGTACCGGTGAGCTGTCCGCTGCCGCGTGGCAGCTAGCCAATGCCCTCTCAGCAGGCCCAGAGAGTCAGGCTGCAGGCGATACTACCAGCAGCTGGGATGAAGTAACACAGCTTCAGGAACTGGAAACCACCCTCCAGGGCTGTGAGGATCTGCCGGAAGGCACACTGGAAGTCCTGGAAGGCGTGATTGGCAGCCTCCAGGCAGACCAGAACGAACGGGACACCCTCGCCAATACTGCTCCTGCATCGGATAACAGCGCACTTTCCCTTCTGGCCCAGAAGGTTGCTGCAGGAGCCACGGCAATAGACACTGCGTTCCACGGAGATGGTACAAATCCCGGTATTGCAGACGGAGCGGCATTCTTAAGTGCAGCGCTGAATGATGGGGATCCCGCCAGCGGAGTGCCCAGTATCGCCTATGCGGCATCTGCTCTAAATAACGCATTGAATACCGGCGATTCCAGTACTGGCACCGCCAGTATCCGGGCCGGTTCTGCCGCGCTGAATGCAGCCCTCAACACCGGCGATGCTTCAACCCAGACCCCAAGCATAAAAGACGGAATCAGCTCCCTCAATGAAGGAGTTAACGGTGAAAACGGACTCAGTACCCAGGTAAATCAGGGCGTGTCCCAGCTCAAGGCCGGCACATCACAAGTTCTTGGCGGGATCGACGGGAATGCAGGTCTTGCAGCAGGATTGAAGCAGTTATCCGAAGGCGCATCCCAGGTAAACACCGGTGCCGGAACCTTGCACGAGAAGATGGGGGAGGCCGGCGATGGCGCTTCCAGCCTTATGGAAGGCGCTTCCCGGATCGCATCCGGTGCAGGTGACCTCAATACCGGAGCAGGCACGCTTGCGGCAGGCATCCAGACACTGCAGACCGGTTCCGGCGCGTTGATCGACGGCGTAAAACAACTCGATGACGGCGCAAAAACACTGAATGACGGCATGATTCAATTCAATGAAGAAGGCATCAAAAAACTGGTCAGCGCATTTGACGGAGATCTCGACGGACTGCTAGATAAGCTGAACACGATGATAGCTTCTTCTAAAAAATATACGAATTTCTCCGGAATTTCAGACGGAATGGACGGTGAAGTGAAATTCATCTTTGTTTCTAATAAATAATGTGATCTAACACAAAATGAAACGTAATTTATGATGTAAACTTTGCGTTATCTGATTCTTCGGCAGCAGCAAAACACGGTCTTCGTCCCGGCGGCTACATGACTTTTTTTCTCATGTGCGCCGGAACTGCAGCGGTATTTTGCTGCTGTCTGATTTTTAAAGTAATTTTTTGACACCTCCTCCCGGATGCCCCATGATCCCACCATAAAATCCCGGTGCACTGAAATTATTGGAGTATTTGCGCCTTAGCCTGCATATAATAACATGTATAGAAATATCATAAGGAGGGGCTATATGATCTATTTTATAATAGGCGTGTTTTTGTTTTGTCTGATCACCTTTGTTTTGTTTTGCATCCTGCACTGCAGCACTCTTTATGACCGACTGACAGATGACGAGCAGCAGGAAAAATTTCTGCGCCTTTACATGGACAAGTAATTATTTGCAGCAGCCCGGGCCTGCGTTATTATTACAACTATTCATTGCCTCTTCTTTGTTTTCCCTTTATAATATTTTATAATATCTTATTCTGCAGCTAACTGCCGGACAAGTTTCGAAAGGATGAAAACAATGAAGAAGCCAGGTTACTATTCTTCCGGTGAGTTTGCGCGCATGGCCCACGTCACCCTGCGCACAATCCGTTATTACGATAAACAGGATATATTAAAACCCTCTCTTGTCACAGAGTCGGGAGCACGTTTTTATACGGATGCCGATTTTGCGCGGCTTCAGCAGATTCTCTTGCTGAAGTACCTGGGTTTCTCTCTGGATGACATCCGTCAGATGACCATAAATGATTCCGATTACCACTTTATGCTGAACTCACTGCATATTCAGCTAAAGCTCGTTCAGGATCGGATCGAGCAAATGCAGCTCGTTGAAAAAGCAATCCAGGATACCGCGGAAGTGATTCAGAAGGAGCATAACATTGACTGGAGCCAGATGCTGAATCTCATCCATCTGACCAGCATGGAAAGCAGTTTGAAAAATCAGTATCAGAATGCTTCTAACATTTCTGCAAGAATCAATCTCCACAGCCTATATTCCCAGAATCCACAGGGCTGGTTTCCATGGATCTGTGAACAGTGCCGGATTGAGCCGGGAATGGAAATCCTTGAAATCGGATGCGGAGACGGGACACTTTGGAAAGAAAACCTTTCAAAGCTGCCGGCACATGTTCATATCACACTGTCCGATATCTCTGAGGGAATGCTCCGGGATGCCCGCCGGGCTGTAGGAGCAAAGGACTCCCGTTTTTCTTTTGAGGCCTTTGACTGCCACCGGCTTCCCTTCGAAGAGCACAGCCTGGATCTGGTTATTGCCAACCATGTGCTCTTCTACTGCGAGGATATCCCACAGGTATGCAGCGAAGTACAACGTGTTCTGAAACCGGACGGCCGCTTTTTGTGCAGCGCCTACAGCTCCCGCCATATGGCGGAAGTCAGCCGGCTTGTACATGAATTTGACGAAAGAATCATGCTTTCGGCAGACAAGTTATATGAAAAATTCGGCCTTGAAAATGGCGCCGGTATCCTAAAGGAATATTTCGCGGAAACAGACTGGAGACTCTACCAAGATTCTCTGCTGATCCCGGAACCGGAGCCGCTGATCTCCTATATTCTTTCCTGCCACGGCAACCAGTATCAGTATATTTCAGAACATTATACGGAATTCCGTTCATTTGTAAAAAAGAAAACAGCAGGTGGGTTTCATATTACAAAGGAGGCCGGATTATTTATCTGCACTCCCAAAAAGTAATGCTTCATCCATGCCCAACTGAGTTTTTTCCATAAAATTCTTAAGAATTTATGAAAAGGCTTGAAGGTGACCTAAGGTCACCTTTTATAATACACACACAGCTTGAATCAGAACAACTAATCTTTGATACCAGTAGTCCATACAGATAAAGGAGATTTCTTATGAAAGGAATTATTTTAGCAGGAGGTTCAGGGACGCGCCTCTATCCTCTGACAATGGTAACCTCCAAACAGTTACTGCCGATTTATGATAAACCCATGATTTATTATCCGATGTCCGTGCTCATGAATGCCGGCATCCGCGATATTTTAATTATTTCCACGCCGCAGGATACTCCCAGGTTCAGGGAGCTTTTAGGCGATGGACACCAGTTCGGTGTGGAACTTAGTTATGCAGTGCAGCCAAGCCCGGACGGTCTGGCTCAGGCATTTATCATCGGCGAAGAGTTTATCGGAAATGATACCGTTGCCATGGTTCTCGGCGATAACATTTTTGCCGGCCACGGGCTGAAAAAAAGGCTGAAAGCTGCGGTAGAAAACGCAGAATCAGGCAGAGGCGCCACCATCTTTGGCTATTATGTAGATGATCCGGAACGTTTTGGAATCGTTGAATTCAATAACGAAGGAAAGGCCATTTCTATAGAAGAAAAACCTGCAGCACCCAAAAGCAACTACTGTGTTACCGGCCTGTATTTTTATGACAACAAGGTTGTAGAATACGCAAAAAGCCTGAAGCCAGGGGCCCGCGGGGAACTGGAGATCACAGACCTGAACTGTATCTATCTTGAAAATAACAGATTGAATGTGGAACTGCTCGGTCAGGGCTTCACCTGGCTGGATACCGGAACTCACGAGAGCCTCGTGGAAGCCACTAATTTTGTTAAAACGGTGGAATCTCACCAGCACCGCAAGATTGCATGCCTGGAGGAAATCGCCTATATGAACGGATGGATCACCAAAGATGACATTCTGGAGGTCTATGAGATATTCAGGAAAAACCAGTACGGCCAATATCTAAAGGACGTTCTGGACGGAAAATTTCTGGATGTCCTACATTAATAACAGTTGAAAACAAAGAATATACTATAAGGAGACTATCACCATGACAATAATCGTAACCGGCGGCGCCGGATTCATCGGAAGCAACTTTATATTCCATATGTTAGACAACTACCCGGACTACCGCATTATCTGCCTGGACTGTCTGACTTATGCAGGCAATCTCTCTACTCTCGCACCTGTAATGGATAACCCGAATTTTCGTTTTGTAAAAGAAAGCATCACAGACCGCGCTGCAGTGGAGAAATTATTCGAAGAGGAACACCCTGACATGGTCGTGAATTTTGCTGCTGAAAGCCACGTGGACCGTTCTATTGAGAACCCGGAGGTGTTCTTGGATACAAACATCAAAGGAACTGCCGTACTGATGGATGCCTGCCGCAAATACGGCATCACCCGTTACCATCAGGTATCAACCGACGAGGTATACGGCGATCTGCCTCTGGACAGACCGGATCTCTTCTTCACCGAGGAGACGCCAATCCACACGAGTTCCCCCTACAGCTCCTCCAAGGCCGGAGCAGACCTGCTTGTAATGGCCTACTACCGTACCTATGGGCTTCCGGTCACCATCAGCCGCTGCTCTAACAACTACGGGCCCTATCATTTTCCGGAAAAACTGATTCCGCTTATGATTGCGAATGCGTTAAACGACAAACCGCTCCCGGTCTACGGCAAGGGAGAAAATGTCCGTGACTGGCTCTATGTCGAAGACCACTGCAAGGCAATCGACCTAATCATCCACAAGGGACGCGTGGGGGAAGTCTACAATATCGGCGGACACAACGAGATGAAAAACATTGATATTGTTAAGATCATCTGTAAGGAACTCGGCAAGCCAGAGAGCCTGATCACATATGTAGAAGACCGCAAGGGCCACGACATGCGCTACGCGATTGATCCAACCAAAATCCATAATGAGCTTGGCTGGCTTCCGGAAACAAAGTTTGCGGACGGCATCAAAAAGACCATCCAGTGGTATCTGGATAACAAAGACTGGTGGGAAAACATTATTTCCGGCGATTACCAGAACTATTATGAACAAATGTATGGGAACCGCCAGGAATTATAATTCGTTTTTTAATGAAATGGAGTGACTATATGAAGGTTTTAGTAACAGGTGTTAAAGGACAGCTTGGGTATGACTGTGTCAATGAACTGAGGAAACGGGGCCATGAAGCTGTAGGTGTTGACATTGAGGAAATGGATATTACCGATGCAGCTTCCGTAAACAGCGTGATTAGAGAAACCAATCCGGATGCGGTGATACACTGTGCTGCCTGGACTGCGGTAGATGCCGCTGAGGAGGAAGGCAACAAAGAAAAAGTACGTCTGGTTAATGCAGTCGGAACACAGAACATAGCGGATGTCTGCAGGGATCTGGACTGCAAAATGCTCTATCTCTCCACAGACTATGTATTTGACGGACAGGGCACAGAACCGTGGCAGCCGGATTGTACAGATTATAAACCACTGAGCGTATACGGTGAGACAAAGCTGGCCGGAGAACTAGCTGTTTCCCGGACACTGGACAAATATTTTATTGTCCGCATCGCCTGGGTATTTGGAAAAAACGGGAAAAATTTTATAAAAACCATGTTGAATCTGGGCAAGACACATGATACCATAAAGGTTGTCAGCGACCAGATCGGAACTCCGACTTACACGTTTGACCTTGCAGTATTGTTAGCAGATATGATTGAAACAGAAAAATACGGCTACTATCATGCAACAAACGAAGGCGGATACATCAGCTGGTATGAGTTCACCAAGGAAATCTTCCGCCAGGCTTTTGAGATGGGGCGGCCGGAATACTCTTCTGAGCGGCTGAACGTCATTCCGGTTACTACGGAGGAATACGGCATATCAAAGGCTGAACGCCCGTTCAACAGCCGGCTGGACAAAAGCAAGCTGACAGAAAATGGATTCACACTTCTCCCCACATGGCAGGATGCCGTGCGGAGATATTTACAGGAAATTGAATTTTAGAAAAGACGTTCTGAGATCTGAGCAGATAAACTTAGTTATACAAGGGCCGAAAGAATGTTTTTGGCCTTTCAACAAGGATTGAAACAATATCAGGAGGTAAAGATGGGACAGATTAAAGTAGAAAAGAATGTTGGCGGCATCCATGGGCTCTGTATCATCGAACCTGCCGTCCACGGCGATTCCAGGGGATATTTTATGGAAACTTACAACCAGAAGGATATGGAGGATGCAGGTCTGGCCATGAATTTTGTGCAGGATAACCAGTCCAGTTCAAGCAAAGGCGTACTGCGCGGGCTCCATTACCAGAAGGAATATCCCCAGGGAAAACTGGTAAGGGTCATTAAGGGGCATGTATTTGATGTTGCCGTTGACCTGCGGAGTGAATCCGAAACTTATGGCAAATGGTTTGGTGTTGAGCTGACCGAAGAAAATAAAAAACAGTTTTATATACCGGAAGGCTTTGCACACGGATTTTTGGTACTTTCTGATGTTGCAGAGTTCTGTTATAAATGTACGGATTTCTATCATCCCGGCGATGAAGGCGGGCTTGCATGGAATGACCCGGAGATCGGCATCTGTTGGCCGCAGGTGGCCGGCGAGTATAGGGGCAGCGCTTCCGCTGACGGGTATCGGCTGGAAGACGGGACTGGGCTTATATTGAGTGAGAAAGATCAGATGTGGGATGGGTTTCGGGGGACTTTTAAGTTTTAGGGGCCCCCTGAAACTTATAGATCTTTATTTACATCCTTATTCGCTGGTTTGGATATTTGATAGACAGTAAGTACATAATCACAGAAAGTAAAATCAGCCGCAAAGTTGCGGCTATTTTCTTGTCTTTTTTTATTTATTAAGTTTTATTCATATGGGATTTTCAATGGCAAGGTAGGTATTGTTCTGCTGGCAAATATATGGATACGGTATAGTTATTTTCATCCTGACACACTCGGTTCTTTATAGTCTGAATATGTCTTCTTGCTTTCCTCTTACATTCACTGAAGTAAATATGTAATCTTAAACAGTTTTAAAACTATTATGAAACTTATGTATATAAAATTTTTTATAATGGAGGTGGATTTTTCGCTTTCATCTCATGTAATATATAGATTTCCAATCTTAATGCAGAATCAACAATTAAATCATGGCCCGCTAGGATGCTTTGCGTAATGATATCTAGCGCTATTCGAATATTGGAAATGCCTTCCTCAAGTTTAAACTAAACCTTTCTCTTTTATCATTTTCCCAATATTAGTGTTCAAACAAAGTATGTTGTTCAGAATCCTTTCTCCAGGGTATTTGGTCGCTTGTGCTTTCTCTTTCTAAGTACTTGGATATAAGAAAAAAGCGTAAGATTTCCACACATCTAGTTTACAGTAATCATAGCGCTCTCCTTTTCATTCTCTTTTCTTCCTATTGCTCTTCTATTGGCTGCCATAATCAACGGCTATGACAGCTAATATGATATCTGGTATTGAATCCCTTTTATTATTTTTATCTAATTTCCTAAGCGGAAGAATTTAACGGAGTCTCCTGCTCTTTTGGTTAGTCGAATTTCATATATCATATTTATCGGAACATGCTCTTGGATAATTGTCTAAGTATAAATTGGAGGTCAATTGACGGGATTTGGAATGTACTAATAATAACAATTATTTCCCTTTTTGACGTAGACTTACCTGTTTTAACTCAAAATAAGGAAAAATTTGAAGAGATTGGCACAACTGTTGTGATATCTGATAAAAAAGTAATTAATATCTGTAATGATAAATGGTTAACGTATCAATTTTTATTAAAAAATGGATTCTATGTGCCCAAAACTTTCATTTCATTGGAAAAGGCATTAGTTAATGTTAAAAATGAACAAATCTCATATCCACTTATAGTAAAACCTAGATGGGGGATGGGATCTATTGCAGTGTTTGAAGCAGAAAATGAAGAAGAATTGAAAGTTTTCTATGAGAAAACGAAAAGAAATATTTTAAAGACATATTTAAAATATGAGTCTCAGGAAGATATTGATACCAGTGTATTGATACAAGAAAAAATAAACGGCCAGGAGTACGGATTGGACATTATTAATGATCTTTATGGTAATTATCAAACAACCATTGCAAAAGTAAAATATGCAATGAGATCAGGTGAAACTGATTGCGCAGTTACTATTGCAGATAATCGCCTAAAAGCGCTTGGAAAAAAGCTTAGCAGCTGTTTACATCATGTAGCTAACCTTGATGTCGATGTCTTTATAGTTGATGATAAACCTTATGTGTTGGAAATGAATGCAAGATTTGTCGGGGGATATCCATTTAGTCACATGACGGGAGTAAATCTACCACTTGCAATTGTGAACTGGTTACAGAATATTTCGTTCGATAAAAAGTTGTTAACAGAAAGAATTAATATTATGGGACAAAAGGATATTAATCTAGTAAGGCTACATATTAAACCAGAGGTTTCTATTAACAAAATCAGAACAGAAGAACAAATATATCGTACTGTGATAGAAATGCAAACACTCTTAACTCCGTCGTTGACTGAAAGGAAAATAGATCTACAATCTTATTCGAAAAAGCTATGTTATTACGGAGAGGTCTGGAGAATACAAGACACTCAGAATAGAATCATTGGCATATTAGCAGCGTATATGAACGATAAGTAAACAAAGACGGCTTACTTAACTCTACTTGCAATCTCACCCAAATACAGGGGCCAGCATTTAGCAGAAAAAATGTTGAAAATTGCAGAAGACAATGCTATTAAAAATGGTATGCTGAAATTCAAGTTGGAGGTAAGAAAATCCAATATTACAGCAATCGGTTTTTATGGAAATTTTGGTTATTGTGTGACTGAGGAAGTAACTCCTGATTCTTATCTTATGGAAAAAGTACTGTAGTTAGACGAGGAGAATAGCGATGATGAATAATAATATTTTAGTAACCAGATCATCCATGCCAGAAATAGAGGAGTATATTGAGGAGATAAAAGATATATGGGATACACATTGGCTTACTAATATGGGAATTAAGCATAAGCGTTTGCAAACGGAGCTAAAAGATTATTTAGGAGTTGATCATATTGATCTTTTTACAAATGGCCATATGGCATTGGAGTTATATTTACAGGCAATGAACTTGCAAGGAGAAGTTATTACCAGTCCATTTACATTTGCTTCTACAACACATGCGATTGTGCGTAATGGGTTAGTGCCGGTATTCTGTGATATTAATCCAGTTGATTTTACGATGGATGTCTCAAAGATTGAGGAATTAATTACAGATAGAACATGTGCGATTATGCCTGTTCATGTTTATGGAAATATCTGCGATATTGAAGAAATACAGCGCATTGCAGATAAGTACGGACTGAAAGTCATATATGATGCCGCTCATACTTTTGGTGTTCATTATAAGGGGCAAGGTATCGGCTCTTTTGGAGATGTATCTTGTTTCAGTTTCCATGCTACAAAAGTATTTAATACTATTGAGGGCGGAGCTGCTTGTTTTAGAAATAAAGACTTTGGACTTAATCTATATGGTTTAAAGAATTTTGGCATTCGGGGACCGGAAACTATTGACGGTGTAGGAGCCAATGCAAAAATGAACGAGTTCTGTGCTGCTATGGGGCTTTGTAATTTAAAACATGTAGATGATGAGATTGCAAAACGTAAATTAATAGTAGAAAGATATATGAGTTATTTGAAAACTGTTGATGGCATTCAAACTAATCTAAAACAAAAAAATGTACAACCCAATTATGCATATTTTCCTATAGTGATTGATGAAAAAGTATATGGTTCTACTCGGAATGAAATATATAAAATGCTATCAGATAATAATATTGGAGCAAGGAAGTACTTTTACCCGTTAACTAATACATTTGATTGCTTCCATAGACAGTATGATGCTGCTAAAACTCCAATAGCTTTACATATTAGTAAAAGAGTACTGACTTTACCATTATATCCTGATCTTGCGTTGGAGGATGTTGATCGAATTTGCAAGATTATTTTAAGATGTAAAAAATAGGCGTTATTTTAGAAACGAACACAAGAATGATACAAGAACACACAGTAATACTGGAAGCGTACTTAAGATTTCTAGTCAGGCAGCGTGACATCTTGGTCGGATCTGCGTCAGATCATCACGTAACCTTTATAACATTTATAATTAGTTTTCTATGATTGTAGTACCCTCTTGTATAGAGCGTGGCGAGAGAAAGGACCAAGATCTATCAAAAGGTCAGGAAGTCGCACATATTTGGTGTTATAGTACTGCTTGCAGGCTTCCATGCCGAGAGCACTTGCCAGATAACTTTTTCCACTGCCTGTTGCACCAGTATTAAGTAAGTTACGGTGTTCAGTGATATATTCACTGGTTGCAAGTCTGTTGAGTAAAGACCTGTTTAACTTGTGCTCTGATGTATAGTCGATATCCATGAAATTTGCATCAGGCTGGTAGAATTCAGCCTTCTTAATCAGTCGATGAAGACGATTGCTTTTACGACTGCTGTATTCGATATCAACCAGCATTCCGATATGATCTTCGAACGGAACTTCCTTCGTGGGTCTGAGAGTTGGTTACGAAGTACATCTGCCATAGCAGAGAGACGCATTTCGATAAGTTTATTCATGGTACTTTGGTTTGTCATAAGCGGTTACCTCCTGTAATAGCCGGCACCTCTTGTGATACCGTACTTGTTTGCTATTGTTTTGTTCTCTTTTCCTTGTGCATCAAACTTATCTTTTCCTGTTACGAGGATGTTTTTGATACTCTTGTAGCTTGGAGTTGATGTATAATTGAGAGCCTTTGTACATGCAACTTCTAAGTGTTCCACCGAATACTTGTCTGCCAGTTTCAAAAGTCCCATACAGCCTCGATAAGTTTGTTGCTCCACAGTTTTGGAGGTAAGGATGCTGTCAACAACTTTGAAGGTACTTTCGCCAATACGTTTTGCCCATTGATAAAAACGATCACCATTCCACTCCAGATATTATTTATTCTATAATGAAATTGGCAATGTGTGACTATCATTATGGGAGGTCGGTAATTATGGTAAATTATCAAGAGATTCTCAGGCTTGACAGCCTCGGATATTCGCAGCATCAAATCGCTGCAAGTGTCCACAGTTCAAGTAATATAATACGTGAAGTTCTTCATGAGTCAATAGCCAGGGGGCTTAGCAGCTACTTGATGACTATTTGACTAATGAGGAGATTCTAACACTGCTATTTCCAAAAAGAGTGGAAATGGCATCCAAAGGAAAGGAGTCGGATTATAATTACATTCACAAGGAACAGGCACGTTCCGGTGTAAGTCTCACACTGCTATGAACAGAATACTGCAGCACATGCAATGCAGAGGGAGTGATGTCCTACATGTATTCGCAGTAATGTGATAAGTATCGCCTTGGGCACATGTTACCAAAGTGACTATGCGTATCAAGCACAAGCCTGGGGAGACAATGCAGGTCGATAGGGCTGGAACCACGCTTCAATATCAGAACCCTGGCACCGGTGAACTAATTGATACGAATTTATTTGCTGCCGTTTTACCCTGTAGCTACTATGCTTATGCAGAGGCCTGCAACG
The DNA here is from genome assembly GCF_009680135.1 of Eubacterium sp. BIOML-A2. Lineage (NCBI taxonomy): Bacteria > Bacillati > Bacillota > Clostridia > Eubacteriales > Eubacteriaceae > Eubacterium > Eubacterium sp. BIOML-A2. Next base: position 10,050 of record NZ_WKZK01000004.1, on the reverse strand, counting down.
ATATGAGACCGACGAACTAGCTAATGTGCCATGTACATGCTTATCGATATTTTAGCGGCGTGATATGTTTATGACTACCCAATAATCTTAAAACCGGTATAGTAAAGAACACAAGGTATGATACCATTCTTAACAACAGCTATCAGGAAATGGCTCAATACTATGAGACTGCAATAGTTCCGGCAAGAATCCTGCATCCTAAGGATAAAAACCTTGCAGAAGGAATAGTTAAATTTGCAACCACATGGATCATTGCAACTCTGCGAAATCGTAAATTCTTTTCTCTTGAAGAAGTCAAGCTTGCTGTGGCCGAGAAGCTCTTAGAGCTTAATCATTATCCCTTTAAAAAACGGGAGGGATGCCGCCACAGCGCTTTTACCGATGAAGAAAAGGCATTTATGAAGCCGCTCCCTTTGCCCCCGTATGAACCGGCAGTCTGGCCCACTGAAAAGGTTCTTCTTGATTATCTCATAAATGACGGAAAAAACAAATATCCCCTTCGCTTTGATCTTATTGGAAAGGCGGTGGACATCCGGCTGACAAAGGTGACTGTTGAGGTCTTTTATTATGGCTACAGAGTGGCCTCTCATCCAAGAGCAGCTAAACAGCTGCGGGATCCGATTACTCAGCCGGAACACATGCCGATAAAGCATCGCAAATATCTAACGTACAACGCAGATGAATTTATCCGTGGGTCGGAATCAGTTGGCAAATACACAGCCCAAGCAGTTCACTACTTCCTAAACGCCGGAAGGTAACCCGAATAGGAATACAAATTCTGCGCTAGTCTTACCAAACTTTGAGACAAGTATAGTCAGGACAAAGTGAACGATGTAAAAAAGCTAACGCCGGTATCAAAGAGTCACGGTATCACACATGCTGCTTGTTTCCAGAGGGGAGGTGAGCAGGTATGATCACATAGGGCACAATCGATTCCCTCAAGACGATTAAGCTAACTGCTATGGTTGCAGAACTTGAACATCAGTTGGAAGCCTCTTCTACCTATAGTACCCTTGGTTTTGAAGAACTTCTGGGCCTGCTGGTTGATGCAGAATGGAATCGTAGTCAGGTGAATAAACTGGCTCGATATATCAAAGCATTACACTTTTCGGTGCCAAGTGCCACAGGAATCCTATGATCTCCTTACGATTGCAGAATCCAGCTGTGAAAAGGGTTCCATGATTTTCTGTACACAGTATGATCCAGATGAATGGTATGAACGCATCACTCCTGATCCTAATGTTGACAGCCCTATTTCGGAGGCTATCATGGATTGGATTATTCACAATTCTTACGATGTTCTGATATAGGGGAAAATTTCAATGCGTGAACGTCACGGATTAAAAGCTTCTCAAAAGGAAGGCCTCGAATCATGACGTACCGCGAGTTGGAAATCGAATTAATGGTTGTACAGGAAAACAACAGTGAAGCCGAAGAGGCTTTTAGCAAACTTCGGCAGGATTATCACGAGCACCGAAAACATACCGACCAGCTTGAAAGCATTCAAAGGAAACGTGAGATTTTATTCCTTGAATTCTGGGGGTGGTAAAGAAATATTTGGTTGTGATTTATAACATCAGTAATATCTGTTATTCGCTGAATGGGTCAGTCTCCGTGAGAGTGAGTTTCGTCCTCCGCGAGACTGGGTGTAAAAAACTGTGCAGAAGGAGTTCTGTCGTCAGAACATTCATGTTTCAACAATAGTAGTAATATCACAGTCGGAATTATCGCATTGGTATTCATATGCGTTTACGTAAAGCCAGGTGGATTTTCTACTGAGACCGGACTTTGGTTCCAATCGTTCCGGGCTGAGGTTCCACTCATTCCGGTAACGTTTCAACTTCTTATAATAAAATTATTCATCGTTTTTTTGATGTAAGTCTATTATAAAGAGCCCACCCATTATGCCCAATTATCCTGAAGACCTTCGTCTTAGGATTAATCAAACTGGCATTGCCAGCAGTTGTGAATGCTCCTGGATAAAGTATCGGAATGTTTTAAATCAGGCCACAGAACTGGACATCACATGGCCTTTAAAGGCTGAAACCACATAGGAAGATCCAGAAAACTTTTGTACCCAGATAAACATGTCCCATCTGTGGAATGCAGACATTCTGATTACGTATAGATCAATAAATAAATGATGCGCAATGGAGTTACTTTGAAACTGCTCTGGAAGGAATACTGCAAAGAATGCGATCAAATCAACAAGTTGCCTCTCATGTTTTCACAGTTCTGTTTTTATTACCATAAGCATCTTGAAAGAAACCATTCTACTATGCATATCCCCAGAAAACCTATCTAGCAAATTGAAGTGGACTGGGAGGTGACACCTCACAAGTGATTGATCCATCAACTGGTGAAATCATTCCCTGTTAATTATACGTTGGTGTCCTGGATTACAGTCTGCATGCATATGGAGAAACATTCTTATCCAGGGATATGGAAAGCTAAATAACAGCGTATGTCTACATGTATCAATACTTTAGTATTTGTGCGCGAATGCTAATCACGTACAATTTCTGTACAGGTATTGACCATAGCGATTGATATGCACCAAAAATTAATAAGACGTGTCATGAAATGGCTGAGCATTATGATATTAATTACATTTCTGGAAGAAAACTGAACAGAACCTTCATTGAACGGCTGTCCCACCGCCCCTCACCTATTGTGGGTACACTACGAAAGTGTAAAAGTATCCAATATATCTTTATAATATACAAATTCCAATATCCTAAAAATACAATAGAAAATCTGTGAACATTAGGAAAAACACATTGCTCACAGGTCTTTATATCAATTTTATGTTTAATTCTTATACTTTTCTAACATATAGTATAATTTTAGTTAACTTATTTGGTACTCATAAAATTCCTCCCGTTATATTTCATCAAGACTTCTTTCTGCCTATTTAGGGATACTTCTGTATAAATTTGTGTGGTCACTATACTGTTATATCCCATCAATTCTTGTACATCCCGAATATTTGCTCCATTATTCAGAAGCTGGGTCGCAAGACTATGACGGAGATAGTGCGGCGTTGAATGTGGATTTATTTTTGAAAGTTCCCTATATTTATAATAAATATTTTCTATACTAAAGATACTCAGTCGGCCCCCTGATTTATTAACAAACATTGCTGAATCCTCTGGCGACATTTCCCGGCGTGTTAATAGCCAGTTATTCAGTTTTTGACATACAATCGGCGATGATATAAATAGCATTCGTTCCTTTTTACCTTTTCCATGTATAAGAACGGAACAATCCTCTCGATTATAGTCCTCGATATCTAAAGCGGCAATCTCACCAATTCTAAGGCCCAGGCAAAATAAGAGCTCTATAATACACATATTACGAATGCAAAGACGGCGATGATATTCAGAGGATACCGATTGAAATTCAGCAGAGACTGAAGAAATCAAGCTTTGAATTTCGGTTTTTGACAAGATTTTGGGTAAATTTTTAGGGATCTGAAATTTGCGCGAAGAAAATTTAAAAAATACCTCTTTCATTTCAAGTACCTTATTTACAAAATCGCAATATTGTCTGATAGAAACATATTTGCGTCGGATACTGCGAGGAGACAATTCAATTTCGTTTTGTAGATATAAAAAATACAACATAATGGTATCAGCATCTAATTCGTTGTAACCGCGGAGATCAACCCATTTAATCATATTATCAACATCATTTTTGTAAGCATATAATGTTTTTGCTCCCTGGTTTCTCTCTATTGATAGTACCTCTACGAACTCACCTGCAAGTGCTGCCTGTTGCCTGTAATTGTATTTCATGATAACCACCTCTCTTTAGTAATCTGTTGTCAGGGTTCTTCAGGAAAAGGACTGCATGGAGAACGGATTCTATGATGTATTTGCTTCATAATTAATTACCTTAGCAGATTTGAAAAGTAACAGACTTATTATCGCACATTTCTGTGAGATGTTCTATGTTAAACACAAAATATGTGAATATATGTCATATAACAGTTTATTTTGGCTTTTGAAGAATATAATTCTAAATAGTCAATGCGTTCCCGACTTTTTTAATATAGTTATAGACATGTTTATTGATATTTTTACAGGTGTTAGTAGATTTGTAAATTAAAGCCTGAATAATACATCTCCTATCTCCTACAAAAGTATGAACGTATATTTTTTAGCAATATGTCTTGCAGAAACAATTATGGTGTGATAAGCTAATTATATAATTACTAATCGTATAATTAGTAAAATTCTTGCGAATTTAATTTATTTACCAGCATCTGTCTTTTAAAATTAAGAATATCATTATATGAAAATAATCCGGGTTATGTTGGGAGGTATATTATGTTTATAGGTAGAAAACGCGAACTTAAAAAGTTAAATACTCTATATAAAAGTGATCAATTTGAGTTCGTTGTATTTTACGGAAGAAGACGTGTAGGCAAAACGACTTTAATAAATGAATTTATAAAGGACAAGGCTTCTATATATTATATGGCTGTTGAGGGTACACGAAAGGAAAATCTGCAGGGATTTTCTAAAGCATTACTTTCTGATGCCGGATTAAAATCTCATTTTCCCGAATTTTCGGATTTTGCTACATTATTAGATTATATTGACAGCTTATGTTTGAAGCATGAAAGATTAATCATCGCAATCGATGAGTTTCCTTACCTGGCTGCTTCCTATCCTGCAATCTCATCTATGCTTCAAAGTCATATTGATCAGTGTTGGAAGGATAGTAGTTTATTTTTTATTTTATGTGGTTCATCAATGAGCTTTATGGAAGAACAGGTTCTTGGATATAAAAGTCCGCTTTACGGACGAAGAACCGCACAATTTAAGATTCATCCGTTTAGCTATTTTGAGTTCAGGCCTATGTTAGAAAATTTTTCTCAGGAAGAGCAGGCAATTTTATATGGCGTAACTGGTGGAATTCCTGAATACCTTGCAAGAATTGATACATCACTGACAGTAGATGAGAATATTATAAATCTGTTCTTCGATGAAAGTGGACGATTATTTGACGAGCCATCCAATCTGCTGAAACAGGAACTGAAAGAACCAGCAACGTATCATTCTATCATTTCCGCAATTGCCAGTGGTGCAAGCCGAATGAATGAAATCGCTACAAAAACAGGTCTTGAAACTAGTGGATGTAGCAATCAGATTTCCTCTCTTATAACTTTAGGAATTGTAAGTAAAGAAGTTCCAATAACCGAAAATGTATCAAGTAAAAAAACACTTTATCATTTAGAGGATAATATGTTTCTCTTCTGGTACCGCTTTGTTCGCCCCAACTTAAGCAGCATAATACGCGGGATAGGAGAAACAATTTATAAAACTCTTGTGCGCCCGCAAATTAGCGATTTTATGGGAAGTGTATTTGAAGAAATATGCCAGCAATACCTTTACCTCCCCGAAGTTTATGTTTCTCTCCCATTTCCTATTGGAAACAGTGGCCGCTGGTGGGGGAATAACCCGGCTAAAAGACGGCAGGAGGAAATTGATATAATGGCGGTTCAAGAAGAGAGTGGACTTTTCTGCGAATGTAAGTGGAAAAATAGTCCCGCTGCTTTAGATGTAGTACTTCTTTTAAAAGAACGTGGGGAATTATTTCATTATGAAAATAAATATTATATTATATTTTCAAAATCCGGATTTACAGACCAAGCAGTGGAGTATTCTAAGTTGCATAAAGATACAAAATTAATCTCTTTCGATGATATAAACCGAAAGATAATCAGCTAATCAGATTATATAGCGATAAAGTTAAGTAGGAGGCATGTTATAACTTCACCTGCCTCCTGCTTTATTTGTAGTATAGCTAATTTACAGTTCTAATATCTATTCGTTAATTTTATCTTTTGAACGGTCCATAAAATTCCAAATCCGATTGCCGCTCCAATAACGTTAGTGATCACATCATCAGTCTGACCATAGCCCATCTTTGTAACTACCTGTGTGACTTCTATTACCATACTTGTTATGAATGCCGATAATAAACATAACCCCAAATTTCTCATATGCGCCCATAGCTGTGGCAATAAAAAGCCAAAAGGTATAAACATAATTATGTTTTCCACTACATAGGCATGGCTCTGTGCAGTTGAGCCAACTGTAGAAAATGGTATAAGCGATATCATATCTCTGGATCCAGGCTCTCTGGAAACTAGTGCAATAAAAAGAACTGCTACGATATATGTTATAAGACAGAATTCCAAGATTCTGACTCTCCCGTGTACGTCTCCCTGTTTTAGAATTATATGTAAAACATGAATGGCTGTAACAATAAACCCACATAAAATTCCTATATATAAATGCTACTCTTAGACTGAGCCATTTTTATTCCAAACGCTGACTTGAAAGTGAGCCACTTAAAAAGTACTCTGAATAAAAGTCTTTTTATTCGGAGGGAAATAAGGTGGTTATCACAATGCAAGATTACGATGATATTCGTAGGCGTTTCCTTGCTGGCGAAAGTCAGCGACATATCGCAAAAACGATGGGCATTTCCAGAAATACCGTTAAAAAATATTGTGAAGGGAATGCTGTCCCCTGGGAACGGAAAACGCCTGACCGTGAATCGACGATTCTTACACCAGACGTAGTCCGATTCATACAAAACTGCCTTGATGAAGATTCCCGTCAAGGTCTTAAAAAGCAAAAACATACCGCAAAACGTATCTATGACCGGCTTGTTGAAGAAACCGGATTTACAGGTGGGGAATCTACGGTCCGTGCAAAAGTCCATGAACTAAAGGAATGCAAGCCTAAAGCATTTATTCCTCTTCAGTTCGAACATGGCGAGGCAATGCAGGTGGACTGGGGAGAAACTACGGTTTATCTCGACGGTCAGAAAACTGTGATTAATCTTTTCTGCGCGCGGCTTTGTTACAGCTGCAGACCAGTTGTACTTGCCTATCGTCATCAGAATGAAGAAAGTTTTCTGGATGCATTCGTTCGTACTTTTGATATCCTGGGCGGAGTTCCCCATAAGGTTATCAATCCTTCTACCAGTCCCTTTTCATGTCCTTCAGCAGGATTACAGAAAAGAGCAGAAAAACTGTAGTGAGCCGCAAGAGCAGTATATCCTTTCTGCGCCTGCGCATGTTTCCCAAATCCATCTTTTACAGCAACTTTACCATTGTCGATTTTTTTTTGGGGATGGGCCCGCAGAAACATACTTGTTCCTGTTCCCTACGCTTCTGATATTTGCGAACTGAATACACTTCTTTTGGAACGCTGCATGAAATATGAAGCACACCAGATTAAGGGCAAACCCGATAAAGTAGGAGTAATGATGGATGAGGAACGTCCAATGTTCCATCCTCTCCCTGGGTACAGATTTGAAACTGCCAAAAGCGCAAACGTCAGAGTGAATGCTTTTTCCACTGCCAGGTTTCGGACGAACAGTTATTCCGTTCCGGTTCAATATACTGGCAGAATGGTAGGAGTCAAAGGGTATCCCGAAACAGTAGAGATCTACTATAAAGGAGCATTGATTGCAGTACATACTCGTTGTTATGGGAAACATCAGAGTATTTACCATCTGGAACACTATATGCCGCTTCTTGAAGAACGGCGGCGGGCGATCCCTGATGCAGCGCCTGTGAAGCAGAATGTTCCGCCGGAAGTTCTGGAGGAACTTCGAAAAAACAACAGCAATTATTCCAGAATGGTCCGCATTCTTCATGATTTCGTTGACAGGACGAAACCCCAGATCCAGGATCCGGTAAAGATCCTTTCGGTTGACCTCCGACAATACGACCAACTGAGTCACAAAGAGGAGGTGAACAGCCAATGAGCATAACACTAATTGAAGATCAGATCCGGATGTATGCGAAGCTGCTTAAGATCCCAACCTTTACCACCTATAAAGAAGCACTCCGTCAACTTTCTCCGGATTCCGATATCGGTGAGATCCTGCTTTCATTAATGAAAACAGAGTACGAGCAAAGGCAGGAAAATCAAAACCTGCGCCGCCTCAAGAGAGCGGGATTTCCATTTACCAAAACATTGGAAGAACTGGATCTGTCACGCTACAGTGGTTCCATAAACGAAATCTTTATGAACGAACTGGCAAGCTGTAAGTTTATCAAGGACCGCAGAAATATCACAATGTTGGGGAATCCAGGCAGGGGTAAAACGCATATGGCAATCGGTCTGGGACTGAAAGCATGCTCCATGGGAATGTCAGTTCTGTTCAAAAATGCATACTCCCTGTCAACGGAACTTTCCGAAGCCCGGGATAACTATTCCCTTGGCAAACTGGAAAAACGGATCCAGAAGGCAGATCTGCTGATACTGGACGAAATGGGGTATGTCAGTTTTGACCGCTACCAGTCAGAACTCCTGTTTAAGATCATCGCTGACAGAAGCGAGCGAGGCAGTATTATAGTAACAACAAACCTGCCATTCTCTGAATGGACAACTCTTTTTGAGAACACAGCCATGGTAGCCGCTATGATCGACCGTCTGACATTTCAGTCCTATGTGCTGGATATGAACGGAGAATCGTATCGGCTGGCCAAAACCAAAGAAGCCAGGAAGTAGAGGTGGCTCACTTTCTGGCCATCACTGGGTGGCTCAAAATCAAGTCAGCGAATGGCTCACTTTCTAGTTGACGAACATATTCAAATTAATATTCATATTCTTAGACGAATCTATAAAAATTCCTATTATTTAAAAGACAATATAAGCATTATTCCCGAATAAATAATAACAATTATTAGAGCGGATATATATTTAGCCGCTTAATTTTTCCGTTTTCATCCGTTTTCTCCAGAAAAGCAGTTACCGGCAGTATTGTATCTCCATACTGGATAAAATACCACACCTGATTGTCCCCATTATATTTAATACTGTATATTTTAAATGGCCCTCCATTGAAACCAAATTTATGGTGAAACATCATTTCTACGGCCATTTTTCCTTCCAGGTGCAGCGTATCGCTTCCGATCTTTATTAATGAAGCATCGTGAAGCACCCCGTACTCATTAAACAGGTCGGCCAGCCCCACATTATCGCCGCGCTGCATACAGTCCATATATTGTTCTAAAATTCTCATCACTTTCTCTCCCTTCTAAAAACGCTCTGAACGCAATAATGCATCAATTCCGCCGTCTACAAATAAGATGATTCCATTGATCCCGCTGGCCAGCGGCGAAGCAAGGAATAACATGCCGTTTGCAATCTCCTGTGCATCCAGAAATTCTTTTCTTCCATATCGCGTCGGAATCGGAATCAAAAGCGCTGCATCCCGCTGTGCATCAGTCATTCCCTGTGTCATTGGAGTCGTTGTGTTGCCGGGCGCAACCGCATTTATACGCAGACCGTCCACTGCCCACGCGGGAGAGACTCTCCTCACCCACCTGGCCAGCGCATGCTTGGAAGAGCTATAGGCGGATGGAGCCATTGTACGCGGGATATCTGCCGCCATCTCCAATATCCTGTCTTCGTCCATGACGTTTGACATCATGTCTACCCAGTCACACCGGACCGTATGATTAGTCACCGAATTTGAAGAGGTCATAACACAGCTTCCGTTCTTTTTCTTAAGCAATGGGCGCAGTCCCTCTGCAATCTCAATTCCTGCAAAGAAATTCAGACTGAATATCAGCTTAGGCGGTGCAGTGGGTCCCACGCCGGCATTACAGAAAAGCCCGTCAATCCCATCCGGATAGCGCAGTTTAACTGCCTCAATTGCATTTTGGCGTTCCTCGCTTTTAGAAAGATCTGCCAGGAAATCACCCTCTTTTAAGTCAATATTAAAAACCTCATGGCCCTGATCCAGCAATGTCGTCCTTACAGCAGCCCCGATTCCTGTTGTTCCTCCTGTAATAATATAAACACTCATAATAAACCTCCCTTTCAAAAGTGTATTCCAAAACTGTACATTTACATTACCACGCAAGTAATATACTGTCAATTTAAATAATATTTTAACAATAGTCTGATAAATTTTAAACATACTTTATTTTCAGTTACTATTCACAGTCGATTAGGGCATGACAAATAGAGCGGGTGTCATTTCCGCTTGATTTTTCATATTTGAATCGAC
>NZ_WKZK01000049.1:0-39693 GCF_009680135.1 Eubacterium sp. BIOML-A2 | reverse complement strand
AGCGTTTCTGACAGGTTCAGTCAAGGGTGGCGTACGTAACCAGTAGCCATCAAGCACACAGAAAAAGTGATTGACCCTTTTCTTTTACCGTTTTGCTTTTTCCAGAAAGAGTTTTTGACCAATCCGACAGGATATCTTCCGTCAGATTTTTTCCTTGAAATCCTGTTTGGACTAAATATTGGTCTAAAAGCACCAATGTTCTTTTGTCATTGTAGACCGAGGAAACAGAAAAAGTGGAAATTCGCAAATCAATATATGCTGTCATTTCCTTAGCAAGAGAACTGTTAAACAAGGCGATCATCCTCCTTCCATGAAAGCATTTCGGAAAAAATACCGCTTGGCTTTGGAGCAGGAAGAGGACACAGCCGCATATTTTCAATATCCATTCTGACATAGTGACGGATTGCGTGTTTCGTGCCATGACCTAACACTTTACGGACAACCTCTGTTGAAACTTTGTCATTCACCATGTTGCTTGCAATTGAAGATCTGAATGCACGGCTTCCATGTCTTTTCTCTGCGATGTTGACATCTGATTTTGCAACCATAATTCCAACTGCTGTATTTATCGCATAGCTATCCAGTGGTTTGTATGGAATCATGGTAGTGAGGAACACATTTTGACAGTTTTGGATTTTCGGGCGTGCAGTCAGGATATAGTCCTGCAATGCGGCTTTTACTTCCGGGAACAGTTCCATTTCCCATAAATCTCCGGTTTTCTGCTGGGTGAAGTGAATCCTGTCATTCTCAAAATCAAGGTTTTCAAAAGACAATGCAGCAATATCACGGGAACGGATACCATAACGGGATAACAATAAAAGAATCGCATAATTTCTGACACCGGCTGCTGTAGTGCAATCCACAGAATCCTCAATAGCAGCAACCTCTTCCTGTGTATACACGGTTGGTTGAGGAGAAAATTTTTTACGATTCACAATTAGCTTGGAAAAGTCTCTTTGAATTTGTCCACTTTCAAACAGATAGCGTAGAAATGGACCAATCCTTTCCCAATAGCGAAGATAGCCGAGCTGCAAAAATGCGGATTGAATCAGTTCTCCGTTTATACTTTGCAAGCTTTGACATCCAAGCATTTCCAAATTTTTTAGAAATCGGCTGCAAATCCACCGCTTGTAATGAAGTGTGGTCTCTTTGTTTCCTTTGTGGCGACAGTGAGAAATGAATGAATCCAAAGCCCTTGAAAGACTGTCCGGTAATTCAACAGGCACGATTTTATCAGCCCATAAGGCTTCTTCACCATCAAGCCCCTGATACAGTCGATTTAGCTTCCCCACGATTACTTTTGCCCGTGAAACTCTGGAATCGCAAACTTTCAGTGTTTCCCTGCAATAGTGAATCAGGATTTCTCCAATCTCCGGCGAATACTCTTCCATGCCGTTAGCGTTCATGTAATTGGTAAACGCCCGAAGAATGAAATCCATGTCCTTAACAGTACTTTCACTGTAGGATGCTGACTTAAAAAGCTCTCGCAAATGAGCTTCTAAGTCGTTAAATTTTGTACAATTCTCCATTTGATAACCTCCTCAATATTTGTTGCCGGGTCGGCACGATTTCATTATAGAGCAGGCATCAAACGGATTATTGTTATTCAAGAAGTTTATTGTAAAAGCACTATTTTTAAGGAGGTTTTATGACTTATCGAATAATGTTACTTGTCGAATTAACCAAACCCCAGGAATTGAAAAAGGAGGATGAGTAACCATGAACCAGAACATTTGTGAACTGGATACAATGATGTTTTTCGATGCGGCGTTGGAGAGCCAGCGCGCTCAGCTGCTCACCGTGATGGCGGATGCCATCAGCGAGTGCCGCACGGCTGCGGATCAGTCTGCGGGACTGAACGAGGATGGCGAGGCGGGGCTGCTCCGTCTGACAGAAATCTGGTGCGCCATGCAGGGTACACCGGGCGTTATCATTTTTGAGGGCAGTCAGGTTCAGCTGCTGGCCAATGTGGTGGCGCAGATTTACGCCCACCTGATTCAGCACCCCTTTCACGACCCGGTGGGGCTGGCCCTCTATGTGGAGCTGCACTACATGACAGCCGCCCTCATGCTGGGGGAATGGTTTGATTAAGGAACCACGCCTGCGCTTTACGGACGAGGAACGGGCTAATCCGGCGTTGGAAAAGCCCATCCGCAAGGCGGACAAGGCCGCCGCCAAAGCGGACAGGGCGCAGGCCAAAATCCCTAAAAAGAAAGTCCGGCAGGTGGAGATTGACCAGGAGACTGGAAAGACCACAACGAAGCTGGTACTGGAGGACAAGAAAAAGCCGCCTTCCAAGCTATCCCATACCTTGCGGGATGCCCCTGCCAATATGGTTGCTGGCAAAATTCATAAGGAAGTCCGGGAGAGTGAGCAGGACAACGTGGGCGTGGAAAGCGCCCACAAGTCTGAGGAAGCGGTGGAAACCGGCGCACGGTTGGTGCGGGAGGGGTATCACAGCCACAAGCTAAAGCCCTACCGCAAAGCAGCCCAGGCCGAGCGTCAGCTGGAAAAGGCCAATGTCAGCGCCCTGTATCAGAAGTCTTTGCAGGAAAATCCCCAGTTTGCCAGCAATCCCCTTTCCCGCTGGCAGCAGAAGCAGACCATCAAAAAGCAGTATGCAGCCGCTAAACACGCCGGTCAGACTGCTGGGAATACTGCCAAAACTGCACAGACCACCGGAAAGGCCGCCCGGACAGTAAAGGAAAAAGCACAGCAGGCAGGTGCATTTGTCATGCGCCATAAAAAGGGGTTTCTGATTGCGGGTGCAATTTTCCTGATCCTCTGTCTGCTGCTCAATACCATGTCCTCCTGCTCCATGATGGCGCAGAGCATCGGTTCCGTGATCTCCGGCACTACCTATCCCTCCGATGACCCGGAAATGCTGGCGGTGGAAGCTGATTATGCGGCCAAGGAAGCTCAGTTGCAGACTGAGATCGACAATATTGAAAGCAGTCACCCCGGTTATGACGAATACCGCTACGACCTGGATATGATCGGCCATGACCCCCATGAGCTGGCGGCCTACCTGTCTGCTGTCTTGCAGGGGTACACCCGTCAGAGCGCCCAGGGAGAGCTGGAGCGTGTATTCTCTGAGCAATATCAGTTGACGCTCACCGAGGAAGTGGAGATACGCTATCGGACAGAAACGAGGACCGGTACGAATACTGTCACTGACCCGGTAACAGGTGAAACCTCCACCGAGACCTATGAATACGAGGTGGAGGTGCCGTATGAGTATTACATCCTGAATGTGACGCTCACGAGCAAGCCTATATCCTCTGTTGCCGCAGAGCTATTGACCCCGGAGCAGATGGAAATGTATCAGGTGTACCGGCAGACGATGGGCAACAAGCCCCTGCTGTTTGGCGGCGGTTCCCCGGATATGGGAAATTCCGAAGATTTGACCGGTGTGGAGTTCGTAAACGGTACACGCCCCGGCAATCCGGCGCTGGTGGAGCTGGCGCAGAGTCAGGTTGGCAATGTGGGCGGCTACCCTTATTGGAGCTGGTATGGCTTTGACAGCCGTGTGGAATGGTGCGCCTGCTTTGTGTCCTGGTGCTATGGGCAGGCAGGCTTATCTGAGCCGCGCTTTGCAGGCTGTCAGTCTCAGGGAGTTCCCTGGTTCCAGTCTCATGGGCAATGGGGCGGGCGCGGATATGAGAACATCGCCCCCGGTGACGCTATCTTTTTCGATTGGGACCTTGATGGTTCTGCTGACCATGTGGGTATCGTCATTGGTACAGATGGCAGCCGGGTTTACACGGTAGAAGGAAATTCCGGTGATGCCTGTAAAATCAAGAGCTATGACCTGAATTACGAATCTATCAAAGGCTATGGCCTGATGAACTGGTAACTGAGTTTTTTGAGAAGGAGTGAATGATAATGGCTATGAACAAAATTGACCGCATTGACCGCGAGATCGAAAAGGTCCGCGAGAAGATTGCGGAGTATCAGGAGAAGTTGAAAACTTTGGAAGCACAGAAAACTGAAGCAGAGAATCTGGAAATCGTCCAGATGGTGCGCGCTATGCGGATGACCCCTGCCCAGCTGAACGCTATGTTGTCCAGCGGCATGGTTCCCGGCAGAGCCGCTGTTTCTGCTGATTACGAAGAACAGGAGGATACCGCCCATGAAGCATAAGTATATTTTCAGAACAATGACCGCACTTTGCGCCGCCCTGTTGATTGTGGGCGGCCTTTCTGTTCCCGCCTATGCACAGACACCGGAGGGACAGGATGCCACTAACGATGACAACGTGATTGTGGAGCAGCCGAAAGAGGATACGCCGCCCCTTACGCCGGAGGGCAACGCCGCCCTGGTGGACGATTACGGCGGCAATAAGCAGCTCATCACCGTCACCACTAAGGCAGGCAATTATTTCTATATCCTCATTGACCGGGCAAATGAGGACAAGGAAACTGCGGTCCACTTTTTGAATCAGGTTGACGAGGCCGACTTGATGGCGCTGATGGAAACCGGCCAGACCACCGAGGAGAAGCCCGCCACCTGTAACTGCACGAAAAAATGTGAAGCCGGTGCAGTCAATACCGCCTGCCCGGTCTGTGCAACCAATCTGAGTGGCTGCATAGGGAAAGCTCCTGAACCGGAGGTGACGGAAGAACCGGAGAAGAAACCTGCGGGCCTGAACCCGGCGCTTTTGATCCTGGTGCTTGCCCTGCTGGGTGGCGGCGGAGCCTTTGCCTACTTTAAGCTGGTGAAAAACAAGCCTAAGACCAAAGGCAATGACAATCTGGACGATTACGACTACGGTGAGGATGAAGCGGACCCGGAGGATGAGGAACCCTGGGAGACCGAGGATTCCGATGAACCGGATGCTGACAGGGGCAGCGATGGAGAAAACGAGGACGAACAGATTTGACCCGTTTCACCGACAGCCCTTTTGAATCTATGATGACACGCAGGCCGGAGGGCGGGAGGAACACTTCCCGTCCTCCCTCTTTATCCCCCGGCCACCCCTGTTATGGCTGTGGGACTTACCGTTATGGCCAGCCGTGTGTAGGCTTCTGCCACCGGCAGCTGACCGGATGGCTCAAAGAAAGGAAAAACGAAAAATGAATGTGTTGAGTATCCTTATTAAAACCATTGCTGTTTTTGATCTGATCATCATTGCTATCTATTTTGGCGGAGACATCTTTTCTACCGTGTTAGGTAAATTTCGGAAAAAGCCTGTGCAGAAGGATGATTTTGAGTTTTACGATGAGGACACCGCAGCTGTCCCATTGTCCATAGATTCCATTCGCCTGCTGTATTCCGGTGATGTGACAGATTTTGTGAAAGAACAGCTCCTTCCCGGAGCAGCAAAGACGATGGATACCCTGGTAGAGAGTGAACGGACAGCAGTTCTCCTTCTGCTTAGCGCCCTGATCGGCTTTCTGAAAGAGGAGGGCCGGATGGATGAACAGAATTTCCCTATGGTGATGGAACTGCTGAACCATGCCAAAGGGACGAAAGAGGACGATGAAAAGGACCCTGTGGATATGCTTCTGGATGAAGAAGCTCGCCATATCCGAAGGGATTATTACAATGACTATCAACGATACCAGCTGATGCAGGTTGATAAAAACCGTGTGATACTGGCCTGCCGTATCATCATCAACGATCTATTGGGGAAATTGTACCGCTATGATTATCGGTTCGGTTATGATCTGCTGTTGACGGAGGAAAACAGTATTGAAAGAAAGCTGTATAACTATGGGCAGGCCGAATGGGAGGACGAAGAATATGAACCATAAACTTGTGATTGCCGAAAAACCATCGGTTGCCCATAGTCTGGCCGCTGTGATCGGTGCCACCGCCCGTAAGGACGGCTATCTGGAGGGAAACGGATGGCGTGTCAGTTGGTGTGTGGGCCATTTGGCTGGGCTGGCCGATGCGGACAGCTATGACCCCAAGTACGCCAAGTGGCGTTATGACGATCTGCCCATCCTGCCGGTAGACTGGCAGATGACGGTGGGCAAGGACAAAAAGAAGCAGTTTGATGTGCTGAAAAAGCTAATGAATGCCCCGGATGTGACCGAGGTAGTGAACGCCTGCGACGCTGGGCGGGAGGGTGAACTGATTTTCCGCAGCGTCTATGAACTGGCAGGCTGCCAAAAGCCTATGAAGCGGCTCTGGATTTCCTCCATGGAGGATTCCGCTATCCGGGAGGGCTTTGCTAACCTGCGCCCCGGTGCAGAGTATGACGGTCTGCGGGATGCGGCCCTCTGCCGCGCCAAGGCGGATTGGCTGGTGGGCATTAACGCCACACGCCTTTTTTCCGTGCTGTACCACCGAACCCTCAACATTGGGCGCGTCATGTCTCCGACACTGGCTCTTATCGTCCAGCGGGAGGCAGAGATCGACGGTTTCAAGCCGGTGCCGTTTTATACGGTGACGTTGGAACTACCCGGTTTCACGGTTGCCGGGGAACGTATGAAGGACAAGGCCGCCGCTGAACAGCTGCAAAGTGCCTGTCAGAGTGCTGTTGCCACGGTCAAACAGGTGGAGCGTAAAGACAAATCGGAAAAGCCGCCTGCCCTCTATGACCTGACTACGCTCCAGCGGGATGCCAACCGGCTGTTGGGATATACCGCTCAGCAGACTTTGGACTATCTACAAAACCTGTATGAAAAGAAGCTCTGCACCTATCCCCGCACGGACAGCCGCTATCTGACTTCGGACATGGCCGAGGGTCTGCCGGTGCTGGTGAATCTGGTTGCTAATGCTATGACCTTCCGAAAAGGAATCGCGATTTCCTGCGATGCCGATGCGGTTATCAACGACAAGAAAGTGACCGACCATCATGCGGTGATCCCCACCCGTAATATCCAAAATGCTGACTTGTCCGGTCTGCCGGTGGGCGAAAGGGCGGTGCTGGAGCTGGTGGCTCTGCGTCTGCTGTGCGCTGTGGCCCAGCCCCATACCTATGCCGAAACTTCTGTCACCGTGGAGTGCGCCGGTGTTGAGTTTTCCGCCAAAGGCAGGACGGTGAAGCATCCCGGCTGGCGGGCGCTGGATGCTGCCTACTGTGCCAATTTGAAGAATACCCCGGAACCGGATAAAGAAACCGAGAGCAAGGCGCTGCCGGAGCTGACCGAAGGCCAGAGTTTGCCCCTGTCCGGTACAGTCGTCAAGGAGGGCAAAACCAGCCCACCCAAGCATTTCACCGAGGATACCCTGCTTTCTGCTATGGAGACTGCCGGGAAAGAGGATATGCCGGAGGATGCCGAGCGTAAGGGGTTGGGAACCCCGGCTACCCGTGCCGGTATTCTGGAAAAGCTGGTGTCTGCGGGCTTTCTGGAACGGAAAAAGAGCAAAAAAATCGTACAGCTCATGCCTTCCCATGATGCGGTATCCCTGATTACCGTGCTGCCGGAGCAGCTACAATCGCCCCTTTTGACCGCCGAGTGGGAGTACCGGCTGGGCGAGATTGAGTGCGGCGAGCTTCCCCCGGAGGACTTCATGGCCGGGATCTCTGCTATGCTCCGTGAGTTAGTGGGAACCTATCAGGTGATAAAAGGCACCGAGTACCTATTCTCCCCGCCCCGTGAAGTAGTGGGCCGCTGTCCGCGCTGCGGCGGTGAGGTTGCAGAAATGCAAAAAGGATTCTTCTGTCAGAACGAAGCTTGCAGATTTGCAATCTGGAAAAATAACAAGTGGTGGGCCGCCAAGAAAAAGCAGCCTACCAAGGTGGTGGTGGCAGCCCTTCTCAAAGATGGCCGCGCACGGCTCACCGGCTGTTATTCCGAAAAGACCGGCAAAACCTACGATGCCACCGTGGTGCTGGAGGACGATGGGCAGTATGTGAGCTTCAGGCTGGAGTTTGACAGGCAGAAAGGCGGTAAACGATGAAGCTCTCCCTCTATGAACAGGAAACCATTATCCTCTACAACCAGGCCGAGGCCACCGCAGAGGTTTACACCCATGATGCCAGATTGCTGGAGAAGCTGCGGCGGCTGTCGGAAAAATACCCGGATCAGATCGTGAAAAAGGACCGGCATACCTTTGTAGTCCCCAAACGCTGCGTATCGGTTCGGGAGCCTTACAGCGCCGAGCGCCGCAAAGCTGCCAGTGAACGGGCAAAGGCTGCCGGATATGCACCGCCCAAACCCAAGGCGAAGAAAGGAGAGTGACAACCATGCCTGATAATAAACCAACCAACCGGGAGCGATTGCGGGAAATCACCGAGGGCATCGAACAGGGTATCAAGGAGCTGTTCGAGAGCGAGAAGTATATACGTTACCTGTCGGTGATGTCCCGTTTCCACCGCTATTCGGTCAACAACACCATGCTCATCTATATGCAGAAGCCGGATGCTACGCTGGTCGCTGGCTTCAACAAGTGGAAAAACCAGTTTGAGCGCCATGTGAAAAAGGGCGAGCATGGTATTACCATCATCGCGCCTACACCCTATAAAAAGAAAATCGAGGAGCAGAAGCTGGACCCGGACACAAAGGCTCCTATTCTGGATAAGGACGGGCGAATTGTCACCGAAGAAAAGGAAATTGAGATTCCGATGTTCCGTCCTGTGAAGGTTTTTGACCTGAGCCAGACGGACGGAAAGCCTTTACCGGAGCTGGCCTCCAATCTGTCGGGGAATGTGCAGAACTTTGAGGTTTTCATGGAAGCCCTGCGGCGCTCTGCCCCGGTTCCCATTGAGTTTGAGCCGATGGATGCCAATATGGACGGCTACTTTTCCTCTGAGCAGCAGCGGATCGCCATTCGCACCGGCATGAGCGAGGTGCAGACGGTTTCCGCAGCTGTCCATGAGACAGCCCATAGCAAGCTCCATAACTACAATCTGCCTGTGGTGAAGGATACCAGCAAGTATCAAGAGGTAGAATTATTTGACCAGCCAGCCCTGTTCTCAAATGGAAGAATTGCGCGCGAAGATCTTCCTGATGGGCTGTTTTGTTATGACCTGCGTGGCTCAGATGATGATCCGGGCTATCCGATTGCCGTAGAGGAAAGGGTTGTTGTGAACCACGCTGCATCCGTTATCACCGCAAAGCCTTTAGAACTGCCAGAAGATGGGCGTATCATGTTTACGGAGGAGTCTGGTCTGAATTTCGTCGGCGGCGAAAAGACCATTCAGCAGTTTTTGCAGGAAAGTAAAAAGGACCGGCACACCGAGGAAGTAGAGGCTGAAAGTATCTCTTATGCGGTTTGCAAATATTATGGCATTGAGACTTCCGAAAACAGCTTTGGCTATATTGCCAGCTGGAGTCAGGGCAAGGAGCTGAAGGAGCTGCGATCCAGTTTGGAGACTATCAGCAAGACTTCCGGGGAGCTGATCTCCGATATTGACCGCCACTATAAGGAAATCTGCAAGGAACGCGGTATTGACCTGACAGCCGAGCAGGAGCGTGTTTCGGAATCGGAAAAAACAGAAGGAAAAGAACCGGCCCTGTCTACATCTAATGTCCAGCAGGAAACACTGACCTATTATGTGGCCGAGTGCATGGAGTTTCCTTCCCTTGGCGAATACCATGAGAATCTTTCTCTCATGGAAGCCGTTGAGCTGTATCAAGCTATTCCGGCAGAGCGAATGAACGGTATCAAAGGGATAGGGTTCGATTTACAGGATGGCAGTGATTACAATGGACAGTTCCCTATCTTAATCGGAAAGACGATTGATGTGGAAACAATCAATGGCATTGACCATTTCCGCAATAGCCCGCTGGTACAGAAAGCGGTATCCGATTTGATAGCGGCTATGCCGGATATGGAAGTTACGCAGGCAGCACCGCCTTTGGCAGAACTGGGAATAGATCAAAAAGTCATGGGAAATGTGGCAGAACTGTTGCAGGTTCAGCCTTCACAGGAATCGGTTGCATTTGATATAAACGGAGAGGAGTTCCTTGCAATTCAGCACTGCGAGAGCGGACATGATTATACAATTTACAGTCCTGATTTTGCGCTATTGGATGGCGGACAGATAGATAACCATTCTTTAGAGCAAGTGACCTACGAACTTCTCATGGAGGAAATTAAGGGAACGGATTTGGTGAGACCATACGATTACGACACGCTGATGGAACAGGTAGAAGCTGCTCAACAGCAACAATTTGAGAAAAATGAGTTAGGCGAAGTACAGAGTCCATCTGTTTCTATGTTACCGGAATCACCAGAGCAGGCATTGGACGAATACCCCATGCCGGACCCGGTGCTGACCCAAGATGATCTGGAGAAATGCGGCTACCTGGACAGCGACCTTTTTCCCCTCTCCAAAGAACGGGCCTACGAGCTGATGGAGCGAGATTTGACCGTGTACATTGTACAGGAGGGCGAAACCCCGGAGATGGCTTTTGATACTATCGACCTGGATGCCCATGACGGTATCTTTGCTGTGTCCCGTGAGGAATGGGAACAAAGCCCGCAGTTCCATGAGAAGGTGCTGGATCGTCAGAAGCATCAGCAGGAACGAGAGCAGGCGTTTCTATCCCATGAGGGAGACTGCTTTGCTATCTATCAAGTGAGCCGGGAGGACCCGCAAAATTTGCGATTCATGAATCTGGATTGGCTGCAATCTCACAGCCTATCCGTAGACCGGAGCAACTACGATCTTATTTACACCGCCCCGCTGAACGGTTCCGGCAGTACAATGGAGCAGTTGGAAAGGCTGTATGAGCAGTTCAATCTGCAAAAGCCGGTGGATTTTCACAGTCCATCTATGAGTGTCAGCGACATCGTTGCCATCAAGCAGGATGGTAAGGTATCCTGTCATTACTGCGATAGTTTTGGTTTTACCGATGTTCCCGGATTTCTGTCGGATAATCCGATGAAAAATGCGGAAATGACCGTGGAGGACGATTATGGCATGATTGACGGTGTTATCAACAACGGTTCCAGGGAGCCGACGGTAGCGCAGTTGGAGCAGCAGGCCCGCAGCGGCCAGCCCATTTCCCTCATGGACTTGGCGGCAGCCACTCATCGGGAGGAACGGGATAAGAAGAAGTCCGTTATGGAGCAACTGAAAAGTCAACCCAGGACGGAACACAAAAAGAAAGCGCCCCAAAAGAGCGCGGAAAGGGAGATTTGATATGGGAAACTTCACCTTTGAGGAAATGAATCTGATGTGTATTTACAATACCGGCAGCCGCACCGGGCTGATTGACAGCCTGAGCGAGATGCGCGGCGAACTTTCGCCGGAAGAAACCGAGCTTTTGGCATTGACCGACAGCACCCTCTCTAAGCTCCGTGCCATGACCGATGATGAATTTGCTGTGCTGGAGCTGTATCCGGACTTTGACGAGTAAGCAGTACACATAAATACCTGATGGGGCGGCCTTTCTGAGCCGCCCTATTTCTATCATTCAAAATGAAGGGAGGACAGAAAACCATGCCAACAAAAGCAGAAATGTATGCGCAGATGGTAGATAAGGTGGCAACACAGCTCACCGGCAGCTGGCAGGAATGGGCGGCTTTTCTTACCACCGCATCCCGTCTTTATAAATACCCGTTCCATGAACAGCTGATGATCTACGCCCAGCGCCCGGATGCCACCGCCTGTGCCGAGTACGACCTGTGGAATGATAAGATGGGCCGGTATGTCCGGCGCGGGTCTAAGGGTATTGCACTGGTGGATGATTCCGGGGACAGACCTCGTTTACGCTATGTGTTCGATATTTCCGATACCGGAACCCGTGAACATTCCCGCACCCCTTGGCTGTGGCAGCTGGAAGAACAGCACATGATTCCGGTGGAGGCCATGCTGGAGCGTACCTATGGGATCGGCGGGGATGATTTCGCCCAGCAGCTCACCGATGTGGCCCGTAAGCTGGCGGATGAATATTGGGCGGAGCATCAGCAGGACTTTTTCTATATCATTGACGGTTCCTTTCTGGAGGAGTACGATGAGTTCAACATCGGAGTACAGTTTAAGGCAGCCGCCACCGTCAGCATCACCTACGCCCTGATGTCCCGCTGTGGACTGGAGCCGGAACGCTACTTTGACCATGAGGATTTCATGGCAATCTTCGATTTCAATACCCCGGCTACTATCGGGGCGCTGGGAACAGCGGTCAGTCAGATCAATCAACAAGTGCTGCGGCAGATTGGCGTCACCGTCCGAAATGCAGAGCGCGAGGCCATGCAAGAAAGGAGCCAATGGGATGAACAACACCTTAACCTACACCAAGAACGGGGATTATCTGATTCCCGACCTGAAGCTGAGCGAACAGCAATCGAAGCCCCTGGGCAAGTACGGCAGGATGCGGAAAGCGTATCTGAAGGAACACCGCCCGATTCTTTACAACCAGCTGCTGATGAGCGAGAAGCTGTACCCGCACCTCATCGAGATCGACGAAACAGCCCAGACCCGTCTGGAACAGATGATGCCCCAGCTGACGAAGGAAGCGGGGGCAACCGAGGAGCTGAAAACCACCGATCCCATGAAGTGGGTGGGCCTGATGAACACCTGCAAAGCGCAGGCCGAGGAGATTCTTCTGGCGGAGCTTATCAACAGCTGACCTTAGACCTGATCCTCTCCGAAGCAGAACAAATCCAAAAGATAGATGAAGCAGAGAATGTTACAAACACATTCCCTGCTTTTTCTTTTGCCCAAAAGGAAATTGACCATGTACTGCGGCTGGGCGGCAACACCGACCATCAGCGAGAGAGGATTGTTGCTGAATCTGAAAAGCAGAAGCCCGTTTCAGAAATTGCCGCTTCTCTGCAAGCGCTCTATCATGGCGGCAATGGTATAACGACCAACACCGGCAGTATCACGGCCTGGTACACCGAGGAGGGCATCCGCCTTTCCCGTGGAAAATCTGCCCGTTACGATAAATCAGCCCAAGTCATCTCTTGGGAGAGTGCCGCTGAGCGCATCGGGGAACTTCTGGAATCCGGCCAGTTTACCACCAATGTGGAGTTGACCGAAGCGGCAGGCTATGAACGATCCCTTCTGGCGTCAAAGCTTTGGAATCTTTACCACGATTTCAGCGATGAGGCCAGGGAAGCAGGGTATCTGAGTAGCCTTGCACAGATTAAAGGAAACGGGTTCCCGGAGGAAACCAAATGGCTGACCGAACAACTGAAAAGCCCTGATTTCAGGCAGACCCTGACCGATGAATATGCCGCCTTTTGGACTGCGTACAACCAGGACCGTGACCTGCTTCGGTTCCATTACCACAGACCAGGAGAGATTTGGGAAAAGCTGAAGGATTTGTCTTTGCCCCGAAAAGAATTTGCAACCGATATGACGGAGGTTCCTTCGGTCAAACATTTTATCACCGAGGACGAGATCGACGCCGCCATGACCGGCGGCAGCGGCTTTGAGGGCGGCAAGGGCCGTATCTTCACATTCTTTCAGGAGTCGCATACGGACAAGGAGAAGGTGGCGTTTCTCCGACAGGAGTACGGTATCGGTGGGCGCTCCCATGCCCTGTCCGGCGCATCCGGGAGTGGAGAGGACCATGACGGAAAGGGACTGCACTACAAGAAAAGAGATTGCCCGGATGTTCATTTCACTTGGGAGAAGGTCTCCAAGCGTATTACCGACCTTATCAAAAAAGACCGCTATCTGACCGCGCAGGAGCAGGCCGAGTACGAGAAAATTCAGGCAGAAAAGGCGCTGGCGGAAGCAGACGCCATCGAAACA
This sequence comes from Eubacterium sp. BIOML-A2, assembly GCF_009680135.1. NCBI lineage: Bacteria > Bacillati > Bacillota > Clostridia > Eubacteriales > Eubacteriaceae > Eubacterium > Eubacterium sp. BIOML-A2. Next base: position 26,087 of record NZ_WKZK01000049.1, on the reverse strand, counting down.
GAGAACCAGCCTGCTCAGGCCAGCTGGGAATACAACGCGGTCAAGGAACGCCACCCCGATGATCTGGTGCTTTATCAGGTGGGCGATTTCTTTGAGCTATACGGTGAGGATGCCAAAGCAGCCGCCGCAGAGTTGGAGCTGCATCTGACCACCCGCCCAGTTCCGGGAGCAGGCCGCATAGAAATGTGCGGGATTCCGGCACACCAGCTGGAGCAGTATGTGGAACGGCTGCGGGATAAGCATGATGTGACGATCTCTGCTGTCCCGGAGGGCGGCACCGAACATCAGGAGTATTCCCTGCGCTCCATCGACCATGAGGCAGAGCAGGCCATCAACGCCCACGAAGCCGAATTTGGCGCAGACGGAACCAGAGTTTTCGGAAATGGTGCAGCAGAACCCGTGAAGCCTACCATCCGGGAGCAGTATGAGCAGTACAAGCCCATTGTGATTGCAGCTATTACCGAGGATACGGCCTATCGGAATGCCTGTGGTCATTCTGACCGGGAAAATGCCGTAATTGAGGGCAACGCTGCGGTGCGCCGTGCCATTCTTAATTCCGGTGATATGGAGCTGATCCGGCTGTTTGTCGATGTACCGGAGTTCCGCCAGCGCCTGCACCGGGAGGTCATAGAGGAAACCTACCCCAAATTACATGAGCTTCTGCGACCACTCTCTCAGGATGATATTGACAATGCCATTCGTGCATGGAACGGTGATATTCAGAGCAAACACGCGGTTGTCCGTTACATGAAGGATCATGCGAGGGAAAAGGATACTGCCGCATGGTTGAGCCATGAGTATGGCGGCAGCGACAGCAAGAGCCTGTTTATTGTCCGAACCGGAAGCCCGGAGGAAATGGAGCTGCCGTGGCCGAAAGTCCAGCGCCGTATCGCCCAGCTTATCAAAGAGGACCGTTTCTATACGCAGGCCGAGCAGGATGCTCTGGATGATATAGACCCGGTTGCCATTCGGGAGTCCTTGGCGGAGCGCGGTATCGTGGACGGTCAGGTGGTTGATGCTCAAAAGCTGGACAATGACCCGTTTATCCAGCGGGTGATGGCCGATGTAGAGCAGATTGCTGCCGAGGAAGAAACGCCGGAGCCACGGTTTTTTGTTACAACAACCAGCGACGCATTCCCCGACCCGGAGGATGCGTTTGCTATTTGGGATCAAACGATTCACAACTATTATGCAAGCGGCGATGGAACTGTGCCGGCATTCCCAGATAAAGCAGCCGCGCAGAATTATCTCAATCATCTGATACTCCAAACGCTTAACCCGGATTTGCGGGAGGTGATGACCGGAACCGATGGTCTGCTGGATGCCACAGAAAAAGCAATTATCGCCCAGCACTTCCATGACGGCGAGGATAACGCTCAAATCGCCCATTATCTGGCAGGAGCTTATATTGGCACAGCGGAAACGATGGAGCTGCAGAACGGAGACACCGCAGATTATTTTGTTTCCACCGGTGGTTTTGAAATCAATATCCACGACAAGTTTAACACCATTTTGGGGATGAACTGGCAGGATGCCGCCGCTGTTTTGCGCGCTCTGTATGAACTGGAACAGGACGGCTTTTCTCATAGAACCTATACCACTGAGCCGGTAACAGTCTATCCGGGTGATAAGAACAATCTGCCTTATGGTGTGGTCGTGGAACGCCTACACATTGAGGAACCGGAACCGCCTGCACCGGAGCCGGAGAAAACTCTGGATGAAGTTTTGGACGAACATCCCATTTCGATTCAGGTCAACGGCGAGTGGCAGACCTTTCCCAATGCCGCCGCTGCCGAGGATGCCGCTTATGAGGAATACAAGACCAATGTTCGCCGAAACGCGCAGAATTTCCATATTACCGACGACCATTTGGGTGAGGGCGGCCCGAAAGTCAAGTTTCAGGCAAACATCAACGCCATTCAGCTTTTGAAGGAGCTGGAGGCTACCGGTCAGCAGGCCAGCCCGGAACAGCAGCAGGTGCTTTCCCGCTATGTGGGCTGGGGCGGTCTGCCGGATGCCTTTGAACCCTCTAAAGAAAGCTGGAGCAAGGAATATGCCCAGCTGAAGGAATTGCTGACCCCGGAGGAGTACGCCGCCGCCAGAGGTTCCACCCTCAACGCCCATTACACCAGCCCTACGGTGATCCAGGCTATCTATGAGGCCGTAGGCCGCATGGGATTTGAGACTGGCAACATTTTGGAACCGTCCTGCGGTGTGGGTAATTTCTTTGGGATGCTACCGGAGCGTATGGCAGGAAGCAAGCTGTATGGTGTGGAGCTGGACCCCATCACCGGACGGATCGCAGAACAGCTTTACCCCAAGGCCAATATCACAGTTGCAGGCTTTGAGACCACGGACCGCCGGGATTTTTACGATCTGGCGGTGGGCAATGTTCCTTTCGGTCAGTATCAGGTCAACGACAAAGCCTATAACAAGCTGGGCTTCAACATCCACAACTATTTCTTTGCAAAATCCTTAGATCAGGTGCGTCCCGGTGGTGTGGTAGCCTTTGTTACCAGCCGCTATACGATGGATGCCAAGGATTCTACCGTGCGCCGGTATCTGGCTCAGCGCGCCGAGCTGCTGGGAGCCATTCGACTACCCAACAATGCGTTCAAGGCCAATGCCGGAACCGAAGTGGTTTCTGACATTATCTTTTTGCAAAAGAGAGACCGTCCGCTGGACATTACACCGGAATGGACGCAGACCGGTCAGACGGAAGATGGGTTTGCCATCAATCGCTATTTCCTCGACCACCCTGAAATGGTGCTGGGCAGACAGGAACCGGAAAGCACCGCTCATGGCATAGACTACACCGTAAACCCCATTGAGGGCTTGGAACTGTCCGACCAGCTGCACGATGCTGTAAAGTATATTCGTGGCACCTATCAGGAGGCTGCGCTGCCGGAGCTGGGCGAGGGCGAAGCCATCGACACCTCTATCCCCGCTGACCCCGATGTAAAAAACTACTCCTATACTGTGGTGGACGGCGAAGTGTACTTCCGGGAAAACAGCCGCATGGTGCGGCCTGATCTCAATGCCACCGCCGAAGTCCGTGTAAAAGGCATGGTCGGTCTGCGGGATTGTGTTCAGGATCTCATTGACCTTCAGATGGATGCTGCCATTCCAGACAGCGCCATCCGAGAGAAACAGTCGGAGCTTAACCAGCTTTATGATAATTTCTCTGCCAGGTATGGCCTTATCAATGACCGTGCTAACCGTCTGGCCTTTGCCGATGATTCCAGCTACTATCTGCTGTGCGCGCTGGAAATCATTGACGAGGAAGGAAAGCTGGAGCGCAAGGCGGATATGTTCACCAAGCGCACCATCAAACCCCATGAGGCTGTGACCTCCGTGGACACGGCAAGTGAAGCCCTGGCTGTCTCTATTGCGGAAAAAGCCCATGTGGATATGGCGTACATGGAACAGCTGACCGGCAAGACCGGGGACGAGCTGGCCGCTGAGCTTCGCGGCGTTATTTTCCGTCTGCCCGGTCCTGTACCTGAGGGGGAACGCCCTCATTATGTGACTGCCGATGAATACCTTTCCGGCAATGTGCGCCGAAAGCTGCGGCAGGCACAGCGGGCGGCAGAAAAAGACCCCGCCTTTGCGGTCAATGTGGAGGCGTTGGAAAAGGCTCAGCCCAAGGATCTGGATGCTTCGGAGATTGAGGTTCGCCTGGGCGCTACCTGGATCGACAAAGAGTACATCCAGCAGTTTATGTATGAGACCTTTAACACCCCGTTTTATCTCCAGCGCAGTATTGAGGTCAATTACACACCCTATACCGCTGAGTGGCAAGTCACCGGCAAAAGCTCCGTTTCTTACAACGATGTAGCTGCCTATACCACTTATGGTACAGACCGGGCCAACGCCTATCGGCTGCTGGAAGATGCGCTGAACCTCCGTGATGTTCGTATCTATGACACGGTGGAGGATGCAGACGGCAGAGAGCGCCGGGTGCTGAATGCCAAGGAGACCACCTTGGCAGCGCAGAAGCAGCAGGCGATCCGGGATGCCTTTCGGGATTGGATTTGGAAGGACCCGGAACGGCGGCAGACGCTGGTGCGCCAGTACAATGAAGAAATGAACTCCACCCGGCCCCGTGAATACGATGGCAGCCATATCAGATTTGGAGGAATGAACCCGGCCATCACCCTGCGGGAGCATCAGCTGGGCGCTATTGCCCATATCCTCTACGGCGGCAATACGCTGCTGGCGCACGAAGTGGGTGCGGGAAAGACGTTCGAGATGGTGGCCGCCGCTATGGAATCCAAGCGGCTGGGGCTGTGCCAGAAGTCCCTTTTTGTCGTGCCGAACCACCTGACCGAGCAATGGGCATCGGAGTTTTTGCGGCTTTACCCATCCGCCAATATCCTTGTGACCACCAAAAAAGACTTTGAGACCCATAACCGTAAGAAGTTCTGCGCCCGTATCGCCACCGGAGATTATGACGCTATCATCATTGGACACAGCCAGTTTGAGCGTATTCCCATCAGCCGGGAACGCCAGGAACGGCTCCTCTACGAGCAAATCGACGAGATTACAGATGGAATCGCAGAGGTGGAAGCCAGCGGTGGGGAGCGTTTTACCGTCAAGCAGTTGGAACGCACCCGAAAATCCTTGGAAGCCAGACTGGAAAAGCTTCAGGCAGAGGGACGCAAGGACGATGTTGTGACCTTTGAGCAGCTGGGTGTAGACCGACTGTTTATCGACGAGGCACACAATTACAAAAACCTGTTTTTATACACCAAGATGCGGAATGTGGCGGGGCTTTCTACCACCGATGCGCAGAAATCATCGGATATGTTCGCCAAGTGCCGCTACATGGATGAGATTACCGGCAGCCGGGGCGTTGTCTTTGCCACTGGAACCCCTGTCAGCAACAGTATGACCGAGCTTTACACCATGCAGCGGTATCTTCAGTATGACCGTCTGCAAGAGTTGAGCATGACCCATTTTGACTGCTGGGCCAGCCGTTTCGGGGAAACCGTCACGGCGCTGGAGCTGGCACCGGAAGGCACCGGCTACCGGGCGCGAACAAGGTTTTCCAAGTTCTTTAACCTGCCGGAGCTGATGAACCTATTCAAAGAGGTAGCGGACATCAAGACTGCCGATCAGCTGAACCTTCCTACACCGGAGGTGGAGTACCACAATATCGTAGCCCAGCCTACCGAACACCAGCAGGAGATGGTAAAAGCCCTTTCGGAGCGAGCATCCGCAGTACACAGCGGATCGGTTGACCCATCCGTGGACAATATGCTCAAGATCACTTCGGATGGCCGCAAGCTGGGGCTGGACCAGCGGATCATCAACCAGCTGTTCCCGGACGAACCCGGAACCAAGGTCAACCAATGTGTAGATAATATCCTGCAAATCTGGCGGGATGGCGAGGCGGATAAGCTGACCCAGCTGGTTTTCTGCGACATCTCCACGCCCCAGGCAGCCCCGTCCAAAAAGGCGGCCAAAGCGCTGGATAACCCCACCCTTCATGCGCTGGAGGAAGCTGTGCCGCTATCGGAGCCGGAACGGGCCTTTACGGTCTATGAGGACATCCGACAAAAATTGATTACCCAGGGGGTGCCCGCCGACCAGATTGCTTTCATCCATGAGGCCAATACCGAAGTAAGGAAAAAAGAGCTGTTTGCCAAAGTCCGTACCGGACAGGTGCGCGTCCTGCTGGGCAGCACCGCAAAGATGGGCGCTGGCACCAATGTGCAGGACCGCCTTGTGGCGCTCCATGATTTGGATTGCCGTGCGACACGTTCCTAACTGAAAAGGTTAGGCGTAAAGCACAAGAAATATGATTCTGCGGATTGAAAGGAGTCGCAGGACTACGCTTTATAGAACTGATAATTCGATAGGTAGAATGACGGGGTAACGCCCTGAAATGCCTACCCTGATACTCCGACAGGCGGCAGAAATGCGGTCTGAAGCTCGGTAAAGTCGGCAGAGAGCTACCGTAAATGTGGCTGCGACGCAGCACAAACGAAAGGTCTCCAGAGGTGGAGGCTGTAGCCTATATGCCGGGGGTCTACAAATCATATATGGTGAGAATGACAGAAATGTCTGACGAACTTGCGAATGTACGGGTCTAAACCGAGGAGCGTATAGAAATGTGCGCCGGTCTGAAAAATGGCAGTCAGTGAGGTTTAGTAGAAATGGCAGTTACGAACCACCTTACAGCGTTACAGGCGTTGTCAAGCTGGCAGGCTCAGAGCAAGCACCTAAGTATGAATATGAACAGATAGAATTATCGGAACGTGGGAAGCAGCATAACGCATTTATGCGGTGGTGACGAAGAATAATAAGCACCTTTAATTGCTGTGAAAGTGGTGGCACGAGCTATGAAGCCCTTGTAATGAGGGTGGAGCAACAGCCACCAGTCATTATGAAAGATTGTTATAGGTAAGAACATTCATAGCTTCGAGTAAGACAGAGAAAAACAGCCCGAAGGGGGTGTTGCCTATGACAAAGCAAAAGAAACTGAGACACAGCGAATACTATGATATGCAGCCGGTGTTTGACAAGCTGTATGCAGACAGCAAGCACGGAAAAATCTTTACAGGGCTGATGGAAATCATCAGCTGTGAAGAGAATATCCGCCTTGCTTATCGCAACATCAAGCGTAACGGCGGCAGCAACACAGCCGGTACGGATAAGCTGACCATCAAGGATATAGAAAAGCTCCCAGTGGAACAATATGTCGGTATCGTGCAAAGAAAGCTAATGTTTTACAAGCCTAAACCTGTGAGGCGGGTAGAAATCCCGAAACCCAATGGGAAGATGCGTCCGCTGGGAATACCAACTATCATTGACCGGCTGGTACAACAGTGCATTTTACAGGTCATGGAGCCAATTTGCGAAGCGAAATTCTATGAACGGAGCAACGGCTTCCGACCTAACCGATCAGCGGAAAACGCAATCGCCCAATGCTACAAGATGATAAATCTGCAAAAGCTCTATTTTGTAGTGGACGTGGACATCAAGGGCTTCTTTGATAACGTCAACCATACGAAGCTGATACAGCAGATTTGGCATATGGGAATACGGGATAAGAAACTACTGTGCATTATCCGAGAGATGCTGAAAGCGCCTATTGTTTTGCCGGACGGTACGGTGGAACATCCTACAAAGGGAACGCCGCAGGGCGGTATCCTTTCGCCGCTCCTGTCCAACATCGTGCTGAATGAACTGGATTGGTGGATTGACTCCCAATGGGAGAGTATGCCTACCAGAAGAGACTATAGCTGTGAGATACGACCAAACGGCACGGTAAACAAGACGGCAATCTATAGTGCTTTCAAAAACACAACCAAGCTCAAAGAGGTGCATATTATCCGCTATGCAGATGACTTCAAGCTGTTTTGCCGGAAACGGACCGACGCTGAAAAGATGTTCATTGCTGTTAAGCTATGGCTTCGGGATCGGCTAAAGCTGGAGGTCAGCGAGGAAAAGTCGAAAATCGTCAACCTGAAAAGACACTATTCTGAGTTCCTTGGATTTGAGATTAAGGCGGTCAAAAAGCGAAAACGCTATGTGGTCAAATCGCATATGACGGCTAAGGCAATCCAGCGAGAAAAGGACAAGCTCATTGAGCAGGTCAAGCAGATTGCGCACGTCCAAGACCGGGATGATGAAGCCCGTGAAATCACGCTCTACAACTCGATGGTGTTTGGTATTCACAACTACTATCGCTATGCGACTATGGTTGCATCAGACTGTGAGCAGATACACCGGGCTGTGTCAACGGTGATGAAAAATCGACTGTATGGCAGGCTGTCAAAGAAAGGGCATATCAACGAAGTGTATATCCGGGAGAACTACGGTAAAAGCAAGCAAATCCGATTTATCAGCAGTAAAACCGTGGCACCCGTTGGGTATATACAAACGAAAACCCCACTGTTCAAGAAGAAAAAGGTATGCAAGTACACCCCGGAGGGCAGGGAGGAAATCCATAAAAATCTTGGTATCAATACCTCCATCATGCTGGCGCTCATGCGAATCAAGGAACCACGGCGAAGCGTCGAGTATATGGATAACCGGATTTCCCTCTATGCCGCGCAGTACGGACGGTGTGCTGTCATAGGAAAAGAACTCTGGATTGATGAAATCCACTGTCATCATAAACTGCCTGTTAGCATGGGCGGTGATGATAGGTACTCAAACCTTGTGATCGTGCACCGTGCTGTTCACCAGCTTATCCACGCTACGGCTCCGGACACCATTGGCGCATACCTCAAAGATTTACAGCCTGAGAAGAAAGCATTAGCAAAACTCAACGCCCTCCGTGTAATGGCGGGCAATCCCGAAATCTAACAGAACAGTTTCAACGCTTTGAAATTCTTACCAATCTAACTGCCCAATCATAATGATGGAACGCCGTGTGCGGGGAAACTCGCATGCACGGTGTGAGACGGGGGAAAAGGTGGAAAGTGGCGCTGTCGCGCCACTCAGACCTTACCTATCGTCATCGTGGCGGCCGGGAGACCTTGCCCAGCGCAAAGGCCGTATCGAGCGCCAGGGCAACCAGAACCCCCTTGTCCATGTGTACCGCTATGTGACGGAGGGAACCTTTGATGCCTACCTGTGGCAGACTGTGGAGAATAAGCAGAAATTCATCAGCCAGATCATGACTTCTAAATCGCCGGTACGCTCCTGTGATGATGTAGATGAAACCGCACTGTCTTTTGCGGAAATCAAGGCCCTGTGTGCCGGAGACCCCCGTATTAAGGAGCGTATGGACCTGGATGTGGAGGTATCCAGACTGAAGCTGATGAAGGCCGACCACCAGAGCAAGCAGTACCGGCTGGAGGATCAGCTGCTGAAATACTTCCCGGAGGAGATTGAAAAGCACAAGGGCTTCATCAAAGGCTTTGAGGCTGATCTGGAAACCCTGTCAGCTCATCCGCAACCGGCAGAAGGCTTTATCGGCATGGAAGTCCGGGGCGATGTTCTGACCGACAAAGAGAACGCCGGTGCCGCCCTGCTGGATGCCTGCAAAGAGGTCAAAACCTCCGACCCGGTGCAGATTGGCAGTTACCGGGGCTTTGATATGTCCGTGGCGTTTGATGCGTGGCGGCAGGAATATACGCTCCTGCTGAAAGGCCAGATGACCCACCGGACCGCCCTGGGTACAGACCCGCGCGGCAATCTCACCCGTATTGACAATGCACTCTCTCAGATGCCCCAGCGTCTGGAGTCTACGAAAGCAAAATTGGATGATCTCTACCAGCAGCAGGCCGCCGCCAGAGAAGAAATGGGCAAGCCGTTCCCTTATGAGGACGATCTGCGGGTGAAATCCGCCCGTCTGGTGGAGCTGGACACGCTGCTGAATCTGGACGGCAGGAGCCGGTCCCAGCCGGAATCCGTAGTTGCCAAAAGTACGCGGCCTTCGGTGCTGGAAGGACTGAAACGCCCGATGCCGCCCCGTAACCCTGAAAAGAAATCAAAACAACATGAGGAGGTGCGATAACGTGAATGCCAACGATTTGAATGCGGCTCTTTATGAGAAAATGGCTGCCGAACAGGATCAGTACCGGGACTGGCTGAAAAGCCAGCCCCCGGAGGAAATTTTACATCACGCCTATGAGTACAGTGTCCGGGAGGACATTGTAATGGCTATGGAAGAATTGGAGCTGACGGATGCCCAGGCGCAGGCCCTTTTGGATTCTTCCTCTCCCCTGGCCGATGTGTACCGCTATTTTGAAAAGCTGGAGACTGCACACATGGATGTGGTGCGGGATAGTATTGAGAACCGAGCCGATGATGTATGCAGAGCCAAAGAGGAACTGCGGACAACGACGACTTATTCTCACACTGCCGCCTATGCGTCTGAGCATGGAGAACTGGAACAATACCGGGCTTCCAACCGGGCCAATCTCCAATGCAAGGAGGCTATTGAAGCGGCGGTGCGGGAACATTTTGATGGGATGTACCTTAACCAAGATGCCGCCAAAGGTGTGATTCAGACCTATGGTTTGGACCGGGTTATGCTGGTCTTGGCCAACACCGTCCAGCTTCAGGATTGGGATGGACGCTATTCCCACCGTAATAAGGAATGGGCTAAGACAATTCCTAACTACAACTCCGATACGGTTCGCCGTGGTTATGCGTTGAACAGTCACCCGGCTGTGCTGGACGGCTTTATTGACCTGGTGAGGGAGGAACAGCAGCGCAGCCATACCAAGGGCGAAAAGGCGCAGCAACCCCGAACTTCGGTACGGGATAAGCTCAAACAGGAACCGCCCGCCCATAAGCCTGTCACCCAAAAGAAACGGGAGCAGGAGCGATGACTGCCCCGAACCGCAAGCGGGAGGTGCAGGTAAACTTCCGGGTATCACAGGAGGAGCTGGAGCTGATCGAGCAGAAAATGTCCCAGCTGGGGACAGCCAACCGGGAAGCCTATCTGCGAAAGATGGCGCTGGACGGTTATGTGGTGAAGCTGGAATTGCCGGAGCTGAAGGAGCTTGTTTCCCTTTTGCGCCGGAGCAGCAACAACTTAAATCAGCTCACGCGCCGGGTGCATGAAACCGGGCGTGTTTACGATGCCGACCTGGAGGATATATCCCAGCGGCAGGAGCAGCTATGGGAGGGGGTTAGGGAAATCCTTACCCAGCTCTCCAAACTTTCGTAACAGGGGCATAAACCCTATCTGCGGAGGGAGGAACGGCGTTCTTTTCGCCGCGCCTTCCTCCGCTTTTTCTTTTTGCCCGTATTCTTGCCTTTTACCGGCGCTTGCCGGATAATAAGGGCAGGTAGTAAAGTAATCCGATAAAGGAGTTGAGAGCAAGATGTTGACCTTTGAAAAGGTTTTGGAGATTTTCAAGGACTATCTGGCGTTGGATACGGAGCTGGAGGTCTGCAAGAGCCGGTATGGATATATCCGGGTAGAGTTTAACGAAATTGGGGACATCCTCGATTATTGCAGCGGCGTGGTCTGTCGGACGCCGGAAGAACTGTTTGATGTATTGCTTGATGATTTTCAGGGATATGAGGAAATCAGGCTGACAAAAGGGCGGAGAGACACAACCGAGGATGAATTGGAAGCAATCCGTGTTCTCTGTCAAAGGTATTTGGATCGTCGAGAGGAGGAGATGAAATGACAGTATTTAAGCTACTGCTGAAGATTGTGGTCGCGCCGGTGATAGTGCTGCTTACCCTGTTTGTCTGGACTTGCGTGGCTCTGGTATATGTGTCTGGTTTGGTGCTGGGGCTGGCCAGCATGGTGATTGCCCTGCTGGGCGTGGCCGTTCTGGTGACATACTCTCCGCAAAACGGTCTGATCCTGCTTCTGATTGCGTTCCTTATCAGCCCCTACGGACTTCCCAAGCTGGCTTTCTGGATGCTGAGCAAGGTGCAGGGATTGAAGTACACAATACAAAATTTTGTTTATGGATAAAATGCAGAGTGCAGGAAGTAGTTTTCTTTCCGCACTTTGTTTTGTATAGGCGATTTCTTTAGACAAAATGTTATCTTGGGGTCAACTTGGTGATTATCTTGGAGCGATAAGTGTTTTATCTGAAAAAGAGTTGCAAAGAAATTTAATCGAATATTTTGCATAAAAAATGCAAAATTAAGTAGTAAATATTGACTTGAGCATTTTTAGCTGTTATAATGGTTACTGAAAAGGCGAATACTGAACATAGGAGGTATTCATTTATGTTGATTCAGTTTACAGTTGAAAATCACAGGTCGATAAAGAATAGTGCCGTAATCAGTTTTGCGGCCTCCAAGGATAAGTCATTTGAAGAATATCTGCTTCATCCTGACGCAAAAAAGACCTTGCTGCCTGCGCTTGCGATTTACGGTGCCAATGCTGCCGGAAAGAGTAATGTGCTGCACGCGATGATGACAATGAAAGAAATGGTGGTAGGCAATGCGGCGAAGGCATCTAAGGGACAAAAGCTGCCGTGGGAGCCATTTGGTGGCATCAAGCAACCGACTACCTTTGAGATCGTGTTTATTTATCAAGGGATTCGTTACACTTACGGTTTCTCTTTTGATGCAAAAAAGATTTATAAAGAGTATCTTTTCCATTGGCCCAATGGCCGGGAGGCTCTGATTTTTTCCAGAGAAGATGGCGTATTTGAGTTCCGTGAAAATATCAATGAGCAAATGACGCTAAGTAACCGGACACCGGACAATAAGCTTTATCTGGTATCCTCTAATGACTGGAATCTGCCTCAGACGGAAAATGCTTATCGGTGGTTTCTTGAAAAGTTAACTTTTTTGATGGAAGAAGAACCGGCCACCTCAGAAACTGTTGCTCAGATTGCCAGTGGCGATGATAAAAAGGCGCGTATCTTAAAGGAGTTGCTTCTTGCTGATCTTGGAATCACCGATGTTGCAATCAAGAATAGTTCAGGTAAAGCACCGGTTATTACAACGACACATCGGATCATTAACGAGGATGGGACAACAGAATATTTCCAGCTTTTAATGGAGCAGGAGTCTGCCGGTACACAACACTTTTTCACCCGAATTGGGGGATGGTTGCAGGCACTTGAAAATGGCGCACTTTTGGTCGTTGATGAAATTGAAGATAGCCTTCATCCCCTCCTGACCAGGCGGTTGATTGAAATGGTGCAGGATAAGGCCATTAACACAAAGGGAGCGCAGTTGATCTTTACAACACATGATGCAATGCTGCTCGACCTGAACTTTTTCCGCAGGGATCAGATTTGGTTTGCAGAAAAGAATGATAAGACTTGTGCAACAGAGCTTTACTCATTGACTTCTTTCTCACCAAGAAAAGGAGAAAATGTGCGTAAGGGGTATCTCCAGGGACGCTTTGGTGCGATTCCTTTTATTGGAGGTGACGCCAGATGAGTAAGATGAGAAAAGAGTATGATCCAAACAAAGTCACACGGCGTAAGCGTAAACCGATCATCTATATCATCTGTGAAGGAAAGGAAACAGAAACGCTTTATTTCAAACATTTTCGTTCACGGAATTGTCTGGTGGATATTATACCGATCTCATCAAAGCACAAAGCTGCCGAGCATTTGGTGAAACACGCAAAATCTTTGATTTCTCAAGCGGACTACTATCCCAAAGACGGAGATCAGCTTTGGTGTGTATTCGACTGCGACGATAATAAAGATTCGGAGCTTCAGGCGGCAGTTTTGTATGCAGAGAAGCACGGGTATAAAATCGCATATTCCAATCCGGCCTTTGAATATTGGTATTTGCTTCATTTTGAAAAACGGAATGGATATTTGAAGGATTCTGCTGCGGTAATCGACATCTTAAAGAGCAAAGGGTATCTGGAGAATTACGGAAAAAGCGTGGATGTTTTTGAAGAATTGCAGGGACATCAGGCAGAGGCCGTTCAATACGCAAAAGAACGGGTGGAGCGATTAAGCAGGGATCAAGTTGCTGTGCTTTGCCGCGACAGCAATCCGGTAACAACGGTCTATGAACTGGTTGAGTTTTTGAATAGTAAGAGAATATAACGTCACCTTTATGGAAGCGTGCATTATGGCAGAAAGCTGTCACTTCAGCGATTGAAATTCGTTGAGTGGCAGCTTTCTTGTTGCATCATAAAGGTATCTACTTGAAAGGGAGGACTTTTCATGGCAACCACACGCATCATGCCGCTGCACATCGGCAAAGGCCGCACGGAAGGTCAGGCAATCAGCGACATCATCGACTATGTAGCAAACCCACAAAAGACAGACCACGGCAAATTGATTACCGGCTATGAATGTGACAGCCGGGTGGCCGATGCCGAGTTTTTGCTGGCAAAGCGCCAGTACATTTCTGCCACCGGGCGGGTGCGGGGAACGGACGATGTGATTGCCTATCATGTCCGGCAGTCCTTCCGTCCCGGCGAGATCACCGCAGAGGAAGCCAACCGGCTGGGAGTGGAGTTTGCCAACCGGTTTACCAAGGGCAAACACGCATTTATCGTCTGTACCCATATTGATAAATCGCACATCCATAATCACATTATCTGGTCGGCGGTCAATCTGGACTGTGACCGGAAATTTCGGAACTTTTGGGGCAGCACTAAGGCTGTTCGCCGGTTGAGTGATACCATCTGCATTGAAAACGGATTGTCCATTGTGGAAAATCCAAAGCCTCATGGAAAAAGCTATAACAAGTGGCTGGGCGATCAGGCAAAGCCTTCTCATCGGGAGCAGCTGCGGGCTTGTATTGACAATGCCCTGGCACAGCATCCCGCCAACCTGGATGAGCTACTGAAGCTGCTTCAGGAATCCGGGTGCGAGGTATCCCGGCGCGGCAAGTCCTATCGCTTGAAGCTCCTGGAATGGGATAAAGTTGCGCGTCTGGAGAGCCTGGGTGAAGGTTACGGTTTGGGGGACCTGCTGGCGGTTCTCTCCGGTCAGAAAGAGCATACGCCTCGGAAAAAAGCGACGCTGCAAGCAGATCCGCCGAAGGTCAATCTGCTGGTGGACATCCAGGCAAAATTGCAGGCCGGAAAGGGTGCCGGATATGCGCGCTGGGCTAAGGTCTTTAACCTCAAGCAGATGGCGCAGACGATGAATTATCTTTCTGAACATAATCTGCTGGAATATGCAGTGCTGGAGGAAAAAACAGCTGCGGTTACGGCTCATCACAATGAGCTGTCGGCGCAGATCAAGGCGGCGGAGAAACGCATGGCGGAGATCGCTGTTCTGCGGACTCATATCATCAACTATGCAAAAACTCGCGAGGTCTATGTGGCTTATCGCAAGGCCGGTTATTCTAAAAAATTTCTGGCTGAGCATGAGGCGGACATTCTGCTTCATAAGGCAGCCAAGAACGCCTTTGACGATATGGGTGTCAAGAAGCTGCCCACCGTCAAAAGTTTACAGACCGAGTATGCCAAGGTTTTGGAGGAAAAGAAAAAAGCCTATGCCGAATATCGGCGCTCCCGTGAAGAAATGCGGGAGCTGTTGACGGCAAAGGCCAATGTGGATCGTCTGCTGAATATGGAGGCGGAACACGATACAGAAAAGGAAAAAGACCATGCCCAGCGGTAAGCCAGGGCATGGTTCAAAGCGTCCAACGGACGCGCAGCCGCAGAATGAAATTCTGCGTTCATGGGGGCTTGGGGGAAACCCCCAACAAGCAGCGCCGGAAGCCGAATGGCTATCCAGGGGCATTGCTTGCCGCTTTCTTTGCAGAAATGAAAAGAGCCAGAGAGGAAACCGTCAAATTTCACTCACTGGCTCAATTCGCTTCAATTTTCTTAGATAGTTCTGTTAATTCCTGCATGGTCTCCTGTGTATGGTGCAGCAGGGTTTCACGCATTTCTGACGGGCAACTGGAATAAAGCATTTTCATCTGGTTGGCTCCCTCATCTTCTGGAGAAACATCCGGATTTATTAGAGAGTCCAGAGAGATGTTCAAAACCTTGGCCAATGCTCTTAAAATCAAATAGGAAGGGTTCATCTGCCCTTTTTCAATGTTGGCAATTTGTTTTACAGAAACATGGCTCAGATCTGAAAGCTCCTGCTGTGTCAGGTCTTTTTTCTTTCGGGCCTCCCGCATTATTTGACCCAAAGCGGTTAAATCGTCAATCGGCATAATCATTCACCTCAATAACATTGTATCGTGCCGATTTGTTTTGAGGAATAACCTTATTATGCCCGCTAAAAGGTATGATAATGCCGATTTTGTAATATAAAAAACGAATAGGGCGCAAAGACCCTTGATATTTTTATATCATGAGTCCTTACACCCTACTATGAGTTTTTATCTTGAGATAATTTTTTTAGGATATATTCTGTTTATGTGAATTACCCATCTGCTCTTTTTCTTGTGTTTTCAGATGCGTTTCCCGCTTATCGGTTGCTTCTTTCAAAAGAGCGTAAGTGGCTGCTGCGGCAGGTACGCCAAGCAACATACCGATTGGTCCAGCCAGATTGCCACCTATTGTGATTGCCGCTAAAACCCACATGGCAGGAAGGTTGATTTTTGCGCCCACAACTTTCGGATAGATTGCATTTCCTTCGATCTGTTGCAAAGTAAGCAGGAAAATAATGAATACCAGTGCCTTAAAAGGATTGACTGTCAGAATCAAAAATGCACCCACAAGTGTAGCAATCCAGGCACCGACATAGGGAATCAGTGCTGTTACCCCAACAAGCGCACCGATCATCGGCGCATATGGTATTCTCAGAATTAACATACCGATTGCACACAGGCTGCCTAAAATTATTGCCTCAGTCGTTTGCCCTGCTACAAAAAGCTTGAAGTTTTTTTCACAGACAGCTGCCACATGAATGCCCCGCTCGGCAAAACATGCTGGAATCCATACACGGACAATTCGGGTGATCTGACTTTTTAATTTCTCCTTATTGGCCAAAATATAAATTGAGAACACAAGACCAATCGCAAAATCGACTGCCGTCGCAACCACGCTTCCAAATGCGGAAGCAGCAGTGTCCATAATGGTGGTTCCCAATTGATTCAACCATTCATTCAAATTGTCTTTCAGTTCAAGAAAATCAATATCAATTTGGGACAGCTGTTCTCCGAATGGGATTTTAGAATAGTCAGCCGTGCTTTCAAATGCCACCAGTTGATCCAGACCATTCGTCAAGGATGATATGACAATAGATACTGCATCGATCAATTCGGGAATAACAAGAAAAGCAACACCGACAAAGACCCCTATCACCAAAATAAATGAAAGCAGGATCGCAAGCGGGCGGCGCATTTTCGTTTTCCTAGATGTCGGATGTTTGGGGAACAGATGTCTTTCAATAACCCCCAACGGAACATTCAGAAACAACGCCAAAATCAATCCAATTAAAAGTGGGTTCAGCAGGTCTTTCAACCACATCACGGCATCAGCTACATGACTAATATGTCGGATGCCAAGATAAATCAAAATGCAGGCTGTAAACGTTCCGATAATCCACTTTGATAATTTTTTGTGTGTTTCAATATCTTCAAACATTCAAGACCCTCCTTACATTAGTGGTGCAAATAGCCGCAGTATATCCTGGAGCAGATGCACTACGATATTTGTTTTGCAATCCTTTTCTGTCACCTGTTGGCATATCTCCAGCGTTTGCAGAAAATCCTCCTTGACTTCCATAACAGCTTTGGCCTCATAGAGCAGAGCACCACATTCATAGTGCAGATATAAGCTGCGAAAATCCAAATTTGTTGTCCCGACTGTTGCAGTACGGTCATCGGACACAAAGGTTTTGGAGTGGATGAAACCATTGGTATATTCGTAGATTTTAACGCCTGATTTTATCAGCTCTCGGTAATACGAGCGTGTGGTCATGTGTACCCACCATTTATCCCAGCGGTGGGGTGTGATGATGCGTATATCTACACCACTTTTTGCCGCAAGACGCAAAGCGGAAAGCATACTATCATCGACAATCAGATATGGGGTGTTGATATACACGTACTTCTTTGCATTGTTTAAGATATGCAGGTAAACGTGTTCGCCCACATTTTCTTCATCCATTGGACTGTCAGCGTATGGCTGAACAAACCCCTTTGCAGTAACAGGGCACTCTTGTTCTTTCCATGGGTAGAAGATTTCGTAGTCCTCGTCTGTATGGGTACAAATTTCCCACGTCTGTAAAAAAATTAGTGTGAAACTCCATGCGGCTTTGCCTTTCAGCATGATCGCTGCATCTTTCCAGTGTCCGTGTTTCTCAATGGCGTTGATGTATTCATCTGCCAGATTGATACCTCCGGTAAAAGCCACCTTTCCATCAATGACCGCTATTTTTCGGTGATCTCTGTTATTTTGCTTTACGGTCAGAACAGGTCGGAAGGGATTGAATACGGCGCACTGGATACCGTGTTTTTTTAGCTGCTTTGCGTAGTCTTTCGGAAGAGTGAGAAAGCAACCCATATCGTCATAAATCAGTCGCACAGTTACGCCTTGCGTGGTTTTTCGCTTCAAAACTTCCAAGATGCTGTTCCACATAACGCCTTCCTGCACGATGAAATATTCCAGAAATATGTACTTCTCGGCTTTTTCAAGTTCCGCCAAAAGTGTTTCCAGCTTTCGTTCACCCGGTGTAAGGTAATGTGTTTCTGTATCTGCATATATTGGAAACCCCGTGTATTCCTGCAAGTAATGAATTTGAGGGTAATATTCAGGCAGTTGTTTTGTTGCGCTTTCATAGCAAATGCCGGGGAGTGCATAGAGTGGTTTTGCCTTTTGTTGTGTATGGAGGACACTTTTTGCAAAGCGCCATTTCGAGGATTGTGCATTAGACAAAAGATACATCAGTCCACCAAACAACGGGAAGGTTAGGATCAGGATCGCCCATGCAGTTTTGTAGGCGCCTTTGTCTTTCTGGGAAACGATATAAAGCACCGCAATGATACTGACGATTGTCAGTAGGCGACTGAAATTTCGGGAAAGCTGACTTCCCCCAAGTACAAGGCATATAAGAAAATATACCTGTAAAAGTAGCAGGAGTATCGTCAACATCCTTCTACGGAATAAGACACGGAGCCAACGCTGGCGCATAATGATTCCCCCCCCTTCAAACTCAAATCTACGGATTCTTTTTCCGCTGTTCGCAAAATTCCCAAAACTCTTTTGCAATGCGCTCGTAGGTGCTTTTTCCTACGAGATAGCTCATACAGTGGTCAGCGCCCGGAACAATCAGCAGACGCTTTTCTGATGTACAGGCTTTATAGTTTTCGTATGTCATTTCAACTGGAACAAAGTGGTCATCTGTTCCGTGGACAAAAAGAACAGGAATTTGGCAGTGCTTCAACGCTTCTGTAGTTGAGGCAGCATCAGCATCCATTTGGATGCGCTTTTTGCACATCCTATCGGCACCTGTTTTATGCAGAGCATAAGGAATATGCAGATTGCTTTCGGAGACATGTTTCCAAATTGCATGGAGCGAAGTAAATGCACTGTCCGCTGCGATTCCAAATACATTATCCGGCAGTTCCAGTTCGGACGCCATTAGCACAGAGGTTGCACCCATGGATACCCCGGCAAGATAGATGGGAATGCTTTTTCCTGTTTTCTCGTTTATCCAATTTGTCCATGCCAGGCAATCGTAGCGTTCCAGCAAACCTAAACTCATATGGTCGCCGCCGCTATTATTTTGTCCCCGCTGCTCTGCGTAGAGTACAGAACAATGATTATTGCGCCAGAAATCTGCGATTAGACCAAAATCATGTGACCAGGAGGAACGCCACCCGTGCATGGCAACTATAGTTCTTTTCGGTTCTTCGCAGGGACACCAATGCCCAATCAATGAAATTCCGTCGTGAGCAGTGATTTCCACCACGTCACAGCCGCTTTTTTCGAGCTGACCAGCTGCCTTTTTTACAATTTCAGTGGTTTCTATCATTTCAGGTGAACCGGACACACGCATTTTTCCGTTGCTTCTGTCCTGCGGCGCAACCCGATCCATGGCGAGCTGCATCATCTTTTTGGTTAGAAGATGATGCCAAAGCACACAAATCGCACTACCGGCAGCACCTATTATCAATCCTTTTTTCAATGAATCCTTCATAGCACGTCCTTTCATAACGTGGGTATAACTTACTCTTTGTCATTGGCAGTTTTCTTACTTAATTTTCTGCGATATGCGTAATATAACAGAATCGACATTGAGGCTTTTTCATAACCAAACTTGCCGAAGCACTGGAACGCCGCATTGAGAATGGTCAATCTCTTTTCTTCGGTCAGGGCCAAAAATTTGTTCAATTCATTTCCTTCTTCTTACACAATAACCGTTTCGGTTATTCAGAGTATAGCACCAATAACCGAATCGGTCAAGTGTTAATGCAGCAAGTGTATTGATGCGCTTTTTGCAAGCGTCATCTGCGCTCATGTCTGGATAAAAGAACTGATCCACCGATATATCGAACATTGTCACCATCTGATAAAAAGTGTTCAAGCTCGGATGCTGACCGTCGTTTTCGTTATATATGATGGTGCGGGGATCACGGTCAATGATAAGGGCCAGTTGATCCTGTGTCATCCCGCTGGTTTCTCTTTTGCGCTTTATCTCGCACCCTATATCGTGGAAATCAAATTTGCGCTCATCGCGTTCAAATTTCATAGACATCACCCAATGTAATTTTATATTTCAGGTAGTAGTATTTGAACGAATTACATTTTCGTGCAACTGCTGACTTGAACACACCGGTACTTTCGAGACTAATCTTCGTTGGTCTAACAGTATAAAAAGAAAACTTTTGAATCATACTCCAAAATACTTGACCGTTTCGGTTATTGGTGCTATACTCTAAATAACCGAAACGGTTATTGTGTAAAAAGGAGGAAATGAATTGGACAAATTTTTGGCCCTGACCGAAGAAAAGAGATTGACCATTCTCAATGCGGCGCTCCAGTGCTTCGGCAAGTTTGGTTATGAAAAAGCCTCAATCAATGATATTGCGGTAGCCGCACACATTTCCAAAGCGTCTGTGTTTCAGTATTTCGGCAGTAAAAAGCAGCTCTACATTTACCTGCTGGAATACTGCAAGAAAATCATAGAGGGACTATTTGATAAGGAAGCCCTCGATTCCGAAACAGATTTGTTCGACAGGATTCTGGCATCCAGCCGCATGAAAATGGAGGGGCTCCAAAATCAGCCTTTTATCTTGCAGTTTATTACCAGTGCCTGGGAGGAAAATTCTCCCGAGGTGACGGATACGCTGGCGATCCTGACGGAGGAGACCGGCAGATTCCGAAACGATCTTGTTCTGCGGGAAGAGGATGCTTTGAAATTCAAAGACCCAGAGGATGCCCAGCCGGTCTTTCAGATGCTGCTTCTGATGGCCGAGGGCTATGCGGCCGGGTACCGGGGGGCGGCGGCTTTCGATTTTCAGGCTGTCATGGAGGATTTTGAGAAGAACATCGCAATTCTGCGGAAAAATTTTTATAAGGAGGAGTATTTGAAATGAGTGAACAAGCGATTGTCTTGAATGAATTGACCAAGCACTATGGGAAGCATCGAGGAATCAATAACCTCAGTTTCTCTGTCAACCAGGGAGAGTTTTTCGGCTTTATCGGCCCCAACGGTGCGGGTAAGTCCACCACGATCCGCACCCTAATGGGGCTGATCCGTCCCACCGGAGGCAGCGCATCTATCTTCGATTTGGACTGTCACTCCAAGGCCAGCGTCATCGCCAGGGATGTGGGCTATCTGCCCAGCGAGAACAGCTATTACGAAAACATGAAAGTCCGTGAACTTTTGCAGTACACCGCCGATCTGTACGGCATGGACTGCAAGACAAAGATGAAGGAGCTTGCCGACAGGCTCAATTTGGATTTGTCCCGCAAGATTGCAGACCTTTCTCTGGGCAACAAGAAAAAGGTGGGTATCGTGTCTGCCATTATGACTTCGCCCAAACTGATTATTATGGACGAGCCCACCAGCGGATTAGACCCACTGATCCAGCAGGCTTTCTATGATATTCTGAAGGAGGAAAACAGCCGGGGCGCTACCGTGTTTTTTTCCTCCCATGTGCTGAGTGAGGTGCAGAAACTGTGTGACCGGGTGGCCATTCTGAAAGAGGGACAGCTTATTGGCATACAGTCCATCAAAGAACTGCGTGAGAGCGGCTATAAGAAAGTCTCTCTGAGCGCAAAGGAGGCTATCCCTCGCGATTTCTTTGATTTGTCCGGCATTGCGAACTATGCGGAGACTGCGGATAAGACCTCTGTTTCCTTTATGTATAACGGAAATATCACGGCGATTATTGACAAGCTTCACCTGCTGCATTTGGACGATGTGCTTTTGGAAGAGCCCTCTTTGGAGGAAATCTTCATGCACTACTATGCGTAAGGAGGTGTCAGGCATGGTCATTTTGAAATATGAACTGAAAAGGCACCGCAAATATATTTTGGGTTGGGCCATCGCCTTGGCTCTGTGTGTTTTTGTGATGACGCCTACCTATTACAGCTTTATGGATGTTTCCACCGGAGACCTCTATGAAACGCTGGGTACGAGTGATTTTTACAAAGGCGTTGGTGTGTCCATGGAATATCTGACCTCACCGTTGGGCATTTATGCGTTTCTTACCAGCTTTTTTATGATTGCGTCCGGTATTTTCGGGATGCACTTCGGTATCGCCATTCACACCAAGGAGTGCTCGGAGCGAACCTCTGAATATCTGTTTACAAAACCCCATACCCGAAAAACGATTTACTGGGCAAAGGCGTTCACGGTTTTTTTCGGCGTAGTGGTCGTGAGCATGGTATATCTTCTCGCCTCTTTTTTGGCGCTGGCCCTGTTCCGCTCCGGCATTGACTGGGGAGAGTTCTTTCTGATTGCTCTTTCCCTCATGCTGGTCACGCTGTTCCTTGCAGCTATGGGGCTTTTGGTTGGAATTCTATTTTCACGCAATCGAAGCCCACTTTTGACTGCCGGGTTAATTGTCTTTGTCGAGTACTGCGTCACCAGCTTCTCCAACATTGTCAGCAACCGTGCCATTAGTTTTCTGTCCCCGTACTCGTTCTTTAGTGCGGCTGAGATTTCCAAATCTGGCTTTTATGAGTTGGATTACTTGGGATGGTGTGTACTGCTGTTTGCCCTGTTTTTGGTGCTGTCTTATCGTGTCTTTTTGAAAAAAGACATCCAGTTCCGCTCATGAGGGGGTGCAAAGATGAAAACATTGGTGAAAAACGAATTCCGCCAAACCAGAAAGACCCTGCTGATCTGGCTGGGGATCATGTTACTGCTGTGCGGATTCTGCTATTTTGAACTTTTATCCTTGAAGGACAGTCTGGATGAGATGGCCCGGACAGTCGGCCAATTTCCTCGCTTGATCATGATCATGTTCGGTGTGAAAGGGGATCTCACGACTGCCCTTGGTTGGTACGCGTGTATCTATTTTTGGGAGGGGCTGTTGGCCTTTGCCTATGCAATCTCTCTGGGCCTGTCCTGTGTGGCGAGGGAAAAGAAATTTGGAACATCCGAATACCTGTTCACAAAGCCTGTGGAGCGGAAAACCATTGTTCTGGCGAAGGTGATCGTTTCAGCAGTGAACCTGCTGGTGTTCGCCCTGTTCAGCGGCGTGTGCAATTATTTCACGATCGTTCTTCCTTTGGGCGGTCTGGATCAGCCGGGAGCGGTGCTTTCCACAACGATGGGAATGTTCTTTACCCAGCTTCTCTTTTTTGCCTTGGGTCTGCTGTTTGCCAGCCTTTTCAAATCTTATAAGGCCGCGGTACGCGCCGGTACGGTTTTCGTATTGGCCGCCTATGTGTTGGCCTTTACTGCCGAGTACACAGGGAATCGTTTCTTGGATTATCTGACCCCTCTGCGGTACTATGATGTGTATGAAGTAGCACTAAATGGCGTCTATCTTTCCTACATCGTCTTAACAGTACTCATTGTGGGCGCGTGTGTAATGGTTTCTACAAGGCGGTGGAAACTGCGTGAGTTGTAAATGTAATTGTCCATAGATATTCTATTATCTGATGAAAAACAAAGAATGAAAAAAACCGAATGGCTATTATGCCCCAACTGCAACAACAAAACGAGAATTAAAATCTGTGATAATACAGTACTTGAAAATTTTCCGCTATACTGTCCGAAGTGCAAACGGGAAATAATAATCAGCGTAAAACAATTCAATACCACAGTTATCACAGAGCCAGACGCATAGACGCAGAGCCGATAACCCGTTAGCCTTGTGCTGCGGATTATCGGCTCTTTTTGCTTTTAAGATAGAAAAGGAGACAAAACCATGAGTAATTCTATTAAAGACAGCGCACAGGCTTTCGCCGTCAATCAAGTGCTGAAATATGTTGACAGCAATCCGCAGGAAGCATTCCCCAAGTTGTTAGATTGGGCGGATAAGTTCGATAAGGATAACCTCTATCTCACACAGCGCCAGCAAATCCGTAAGGTGATGGAGCAGCCTGACAGCAACTGGATGCGCCTGATCAACAGCCTTTGGACGGACATTGATTCTGAAGTCCGCAAAGTGTTCTTCCGCAATTTTATTGTCAATGCATCTCTCTTAGGCAGCCGCAAGCAGGTGGCTAATCGTGAAAAGTACGGCTGCAATATCCCCTGGGCAATCCTGATGGACCCCACTTCCGCCTGCAACCTTCATTGCACCGGCTGTTGGGCGGCAGAATACGGTAATAAGCTGAATCTGAGCTATGAGGAACTGGATGACATCATCAATCAGGCCAATGAACTGGGAACCTATATGTTCCTCTACACCGGCGGTGAACCTATGGTACGCAAGAACGATCTGCTCCGCCTGTGTGAAGCGCATCCTGACTGCGTATTCTCTGCCTTTACCAACGGTACCCTTATCGATGAGAAGTTTGCCGATGAGATGCTGCGGGTGAAGAACTTCTACCCGGCCATCAGCATTGAAGGCTTCGAGGAAGCTACTGATTTCCGCCGTGGCAAGGGTACTTATCAGGCTACTATGCGGGCGATGAAGATTCTGAAAGAAAAGAAGCTGCCTTTCGGCGTATCTGGGTGCTATACCAGCAAGAACATCGACTCCATCAGCTCGGATGAGTTCTTCGATCATCTGGTGGAGTGCGGTGCGAAGTTCGCATGGTTCTTCCACTATATGCCTGTGGGCAACGATTCCGCTGTGGAGCTGCTCCCGTCTCCTGACCAGCGTGAAAAGATGTATAACCGCATCTGCGAATACCGTAGCACAAAGCCTATTTTCACAATTGACTTTCAGAATGATGCGAAATTTGTAAACGGCTGTATTGCTGGTGGCCGCAACTATCTGCATATCAATGCCAATGGTGACATTGAGCCTTGCGCTTTTATCCATTACTCTGACTCCAACATCCGTGAAAAGACCCTGCTGGAAGCATATCAGTCTCCGCTGTTTATGGCCTATCACGACGGTCAGCCCTTTAATGATAATATGTTCCAGCCGTGTCCTATGCTGGAAAATCCTGAATGTCTGCGTAGCATGGTAAAGAAATCCGGTGCCCATTCTACCGAGTATCAGTCCCCGGAAAGTGTTGACCATCTGTGTGATAAGACTACACTTTATGCAGAAACCTGGAAGCCGAAGGCCGATGAGCTGTGGGCTGCTTGTCAGGGCTGTAGTGGGTGTAAGAAGTGATGGACGGCTATCAAATTTTCACAGATGCCACCTCAGATCTCGCACCGGAGTTAACCGCAGGTCTGCCATCTGTTGAAATGATTCCTATGAATGTTGAGATCGGCGGAACAGAATACTCATATGGTTCCCCGGAAGGAATCACAGCCAAGGAGTTCTACCGCTTGCAAAGAGCTGGGAATTTTGCAACGACCTCACAAATCAACCCAACGATTTATTTTAAGCATTTTGAACCCTGTCTGCGACAGGGAACCGATATTCTGTATCTCTGTTTTTCCTCTGGTCTGTCAGGTACATATCAGTCTGCGTTTTTAGCGGTTGAAGAACTACAGCAGGAATATCCGGAAAGAAGAATCATCTGCATTGATACGCTTGCTGCCGCAGTGGGTGAAGGGTTTTTAGTCAGAGAAGCTGCGAAAAAGCAGAGGGAAGGACTGTCTATTGATGAATTGGCTTCTTGGGTCATGGAACACCGATTAGAGGTATGTCATTGGTTTACGGTTGATACCTTTACCCATTTGAAACATGGCGGGCGGGTTTCAGGTGCCGCAGCCGCAATGGGAACGGCTTTGCAGATCAAACCGTTGCTTCATGTGGACAGCGAAGGAAAGCTGCAAGCAGTGGAAAAACCTCGTGGAAGAAAAAAGGCTGTTACCACTCAGATTGCCCGAATGGAACAGGGCTGGAAACCTGAACTTGGTAAATCGATTCTGATAGGTCATGCCGATGACCCTGAAGCAGCAGATATGCTGAAAGAAAGGTTGTTGGAACAATTCCCGGATTCTGAGATTTGTATTGCTTATATTGGCCCTATCATCGGAGCACACACCGGTCCCGGCGCACTGGCATTGATTTACTGGGGAAATAATCGATGACGGAGGATTTGTAGATACGCAAAAAAGCATTCTCCATCATAGAAAAATATAGTTTTGTTTAGAGCTGCCGGGTAACTTATGCTCGGCAGCTTTGAACTGTCTGCTAGAAGTAGATAGTGTCAAATGATGTATGGAAAAACGAGTCAAATAAATAAGGCTCAATTGAACCTTGAAAACTGTAGATATTGA